>NZ_CP079110.1:619733-929599 GCF_019357495.1 Nosocomiicoccus ampullae | reverse complement strand
TGAAACTGACAATATTGCACCAGGTCAAAATGCGTTAGAGGCACTGTACTTAAATGATTATGTATTAGAGTATGACTTAACACCGAATAGAAAAGATGCATTATCAATGATTGGTAGTGCGTACGAAGCACGTGCGTTATTTGGTGGAGAAGTCACTGAACCAGATCAGTCGTTTAATGAAACGAGTGACACGTCTCTACTATCAGTTTCGATTGATGATGAAGAGAGTGTACAATATTACGGTGCGCGTATCGTTAAAAATGTAACAATTAAACCAAGTCCTTTATGGATGCAAATTCGTTTAATTAAAGCAGGTATTCGTCCAATTAATAACGTCGTAGACATTTCAAACTACGTATTACTTGAATTTGGTCAACCAATTCATATGTTTGATTATGATAAAATCGGTAGCACAAAAATTGTGACGCGCCATGCTAAAAACGGTGAAAAAATGACGACTCTAGATGGTAAAGAGCGTGAGTTACTAGATACAGATATCGTCGTTACTAATGGTAAAGAACCAGTCGCTTTAGCTGGAGTTATGGGTGGAGACTTTTCTGAAGTTAAAAATGATACAAAAAATGTCGTAATTGAATCTGCACTTTTTGATCCAGTGAGTATTCGTAAAACTGCGTCACGTTTAAACTTACGTAGTGAAGCATCACAACGTTTTGAAAAGGGAGTATCACACGTATTCGTATTAAAAGCACTAAACCGTGCCGCACACTTACTTGAAAAGTATGCAGGTGGTGAAGTTGAAGCACAACTTTTATCTGACGGAACGTTAAATCTTGAGGATACTATAATTCATACATCAGTGAGCTTCTTAAATAAGAGACTTGGTTTAGAGTTATCTTCTAAAGAAGTGAAAGATATATTAGAACATCTCGGAATAAAAGCTGAAGGTGACGATGAACTAACGTGCTACATTCCGTCTAGAAGAGATGACCTAAAAATTCAAGAAGATATTTCTGAAGAAGTTGCGAGAATTTACGGTTACGATAATATTCCGTCAACGTTACCTAAATATAGTAAGATTACACCAGGTCAGTTAACAGACGCTCAAGTTAAAACGAGAAGTATGCGTGAGTTGCTGATGTCTAACGGTTTTAGTCAAGCGATTAACTATGCATTAACAAGCGAAGAAAATATTGGTAAATTTACGACATTAAATGAAGGACTTAAGCTTAATATGCCAATGAGTGAAATGCATTCTGTATTAAGAACAAGTCTGATCCCGCATCTTGTAGATAACGCAGTTTACAATAAAAACCGTATGCAAGAACGTATTGAGTTGTTTGAAATCGGGAATATATTTAAAACGAATGGTCAAACCGAATTACCAGATGAAATTCAAAAACTCGCAGTACTTTCAACAGGAAAAGTCAATGATACGAAGTGGTTAAATACGAGTCATGAACCTGACTTTTATCATATAAAAGGTATTATTGAAGCTATTTTTACAGAGTTTAACTTATTAAAAGATGTTCGTTTTGAAGCAACTACTGACTACGAAGAACTTCACCCAGGTCGTAGTGCACATATTTATCTAAACGATGTGAATATCGGTGTCATTGGTGAACTCCACCCGACATATAGTAAAGCACATGACTTAGGTCAAACGACAGTGGCTGAAATTGATTTAGAACATGTATTAGATAAGAGTGAATCTATCATATACGAACCGATTGTTAAATTCCCTTCAATTTCTAGAGACGTTGCTTTAGAAGTTCCTAGAGATGTAACATCACAATCGATTATTGACCTCATTTGGTCATTACGTCCAAACTACTTAGTCGAAGTATATCCATTTGATGTTTATGAAGGTGAACATATCGACAATGATAAAAAATCAATTGCATTACACTTAATTTATCAAAATAAAGAGGATACACTTAAAGACAGTGACGTTAAAGAAGCACATGAACCAGTGTTAGAAAGATTTGAAGAAGAAGGATTTACAATCCGCGAGTAAAAAGAGGCATAATTGCCTCTTTTTTCAATAATTGAATTAGAATTGTTGTGAATACGCACACTGTTCAGTATAATTAAAATAAATTTAAATGAATTATTGAAAGAAAAAGAGAGATTACTATGAACAATAAAAAGAATAGAGTATCTGTAAAAATTTACAATAGTGAATACACTTTAGTTGGTTCAAACGATAAAGAATATTTAGAGTATGTTGCTGATGCGGTAGATGATAAGTTGTGTGAAGTTGCGCGTATGAATGCTGGACTTGACCTACATCGTAAGGCAGTATTAACATGCGTGAATTTAATGGATGAGTATATTCAGCTCGAAGAAAAGTATGATAAAGTATTAAAAGAACTAAAAGAGCTAAAGGAGTAGTCTATGACACTACTTATATTAATACTTATTATCCTAAGTGGAATCGTCGGTTTTAGACGTGGCGGATTATTACAGTTATTACACTTTCTTGGCACAGTATCAGCATTGGTAATCGCAAGACTGAACTATGAAACGCTCGGAAATAAACTAGAATTAATCATGCCATATCCGTCGAGTGTATCTGAAGTAGAGAATGTCGTTTTACCAACTATTCAAGATTTAGAACAAGCATATTACTATATGTCTGCTTTTTTATTCATTTTTATCGTCTCTAAATTAATTATTCAAATCATCGTTAGCGTATTTGACTTTGTCAATCAAATTATATTTGAGAGAAAGCGTAGTAAAATTATCGGTACGATTATTGGAGTAATTGAATGTGTTTATGTACTCGCAGTTATTATGTTCTTTTTAGCAACAGTACCGTCTACCGGTTTACAAGAAGAAATCTCAAATTCTCAACTAGCAACGTTTATAATGGATCATACGCTAATTATTTCTGACAAGTTAAAAGACTGGTCACAAATATAATTTAAATAGGGCCAGAAGGCCCTATTTTTTATGGAGGAAAAAGTTATGACGAAAAAGGACATTATCCGACTACTCGAAGATATCGCTACATATTTAGAATTAAATTTAGAAAACGGATTTAGAGTTTCTGCCTATAGAAAAGCAGCAGCGGCACTAGAAAGAGATCAGCGTTCGTTATCAGAAATTGAAAGTTTTTCTGATATTAAAGGAATCGGTAAAGGAACGAGAGAAGTAATTGAGGAATATATAGAAGCAGGGGAAAGTAGCCTTTTAAATGAGTTAAAAGAAGAAACACCCGTTGGACTCACCTATATGACAAAAATACCTGGACTCGGCGCGAAAAGAGTAGCAAAGATATATAAAACCACTGGAATCAGTACGTTAGACGAATTAGAAAATTTTTTACGTGAAGGTAAACTTCAAAAGTTACCTGGTTTTGGTAAGAAAACTGAAGAAAATATATTAAATGGTTTACTAGAGTTAAGTGATGTTAAACGTTACCCAATTAATACTGTAATTCATATTAGTGAAACAATTGAAGAATTTTTAAATAATCTAGATTATATTGAAACGTTCGACATTGCTGGGAGTGCAAGACGTTTAGCCGAAACGAGTGGAGATATTGACTTTATTGTTAAAACAAATGAGGCAGAGCAGTTTATAAAAGATATTGAAACCGCTAGTTTTTTTAAGTCATTTATTGCTAAAGGTGAAAAGAAAACGTCTATTATGTACGAAGAAGGACTCACAAAGATTCAAGTCGATTTTCGTTTAGTAAGTGGTGATGAGTATTATTCAACACTTCAACACTTTACTGGAAGTAAAGAACATAACGTAAGGCTGCGTCAGATTGCTAAAGAAAGAAATGAAAAAATTAACGAGTACGGTGTTGAACATGACGGAGAAGTTATCACGTTCAAAAGTGAAGCGGAATTTTATAATCATTTTGATTTACCATTTTACCCACCAGCAATGCGTGAAAATGGCAGTGAAATTGATATAGATATAAGTAATATTGTCACACTTGACGATATTAAAGGCGACATCCATATGCATACGACATATAGTGATGGTGCATATAATATTCGAGAAATGGTTGAAGCATGTATTGAACGTGGATATGAGTATATAGTGATTACTGATCACTCAAAAAATCTATCCGTTGCTAATGGCTTAAGTGACGAGAGATTGCTAAAACAAATTGAAGAAATTCGTAAAATTAATGATGAATATAATGAAATCGATGTATATGCAGGGACAGAAATGGATATTTTAGCCGATGGTACTCTAGATTACTCTGATGATATACTTAAAGAGTTAGATTACGTTATCGCGAGTATCCATTCAAACTTTAATCAAACGGCTGAAGAAATTATGCATCGTTTAAAATCAGCGATGGAAAATCCGTATGTCAGACATATTGCACATCCAACAGGCCGATTAATTGGTCGACGTGAGGGATACAAAGTAGACATCGAAGCTTTACTTAAACTCGCAAAAGAGACAAATACAATATTAGAAGTTAATGCAAATCCGCAGCGTTTAGACTTATCAAGTGACGTTATTTACGGTAAAGACGTAATGTTAACAGTAAATACAGATGCCCACCACATAGATCATTTAGAATTTATGAAGTATGGTATCGCGACACTACAAAAAGGTCTAATCAATAAAGCACAAGTATTAAATACAAAAACTAGAAAAGAGTTTAAACAATTTATAGAAGATGGTAAGTGATAATTTATGAATAAGCGTTCAATTCGCGCACTAGAATATAATAAAATACTCGAGCGTGTGAAAGACTATGCAGTGAGTGATAAGACAAAAAGTAAAATATCTGTCGATTTATTTGAAACATCACCTGAAGTCGTTAAAAGAAATTTAAGCGAAACAGATGATATTTTAACGATTCTTAGACACCAACATTTAGAGATGGCAGGCATTACGGATATTAAAGGATTCGTTAAGCGTGCACAAATCGGTAGCGTATTAACAGTTAGCGAATTTCTAAAAATTAAAGGTATGTTAAATCGTAAAGATATGCTGATTGATACGGTTGAAGCATTTAAAGAAGATGACATAGAACTTTCATCGATTGAAGTATATACAAACGAACTTCCTGAAGATAAAGCACTCTATAAAGAAATTAATAGTACAGTAGACGAAAATGGTGTACTCGATCACGCATCTAACGAGTTGTTAAAAATTAGACGACAAATAAATCGTGAAGAAAGTTCGATTCGTACGAGACTAAACGATATTTTAAGACGTTCGAGTAAACATTTAAGTGATTCAATTATTACGATGAGAAATAACAGATACGTATTACCTGTTAAAGCAGACTCACAAAGTTCAGTCAAAGGGATTGTCCATGACGTGAGTGCGACTGGACAAACGGTGTATATCGAACCGATGGCAATTGTCGAATTATCAAATAAGATTTCTAGATTAAGAGAGAAAGAAAACGTAGAAGTTGAAAAGATTCTAGCAGAACTGACAAACCGTGCCGTTGCTGAAGGAGAAGAATTATTACGTATTGACGATATACTACACACTCTCGATTTAATTCACGCAAAAGCAAAATACGGTAATTCGATTAAAGGGACAATACCAAGAGTCGATAGAGATATAGATTTTCATCTATCACAAGCGTATCACCCGCTAATCGATATCGATGAAGTTGTTAAAAATGATGTATTTATCGATGACTTATCTGTTATTATTACTGGACCGAATACCGGTGGTAAAACAGTGACAATTAAAACTATTGGTTTATGTGTCTTAATGGCACAAAGTGGTATTCCAATTCCAGCTATGGACGGATCAAGACTGCCGATATTTGATAACGTCTATGCAGATATTGGAGACGAGCAATCGATTGAACAGTCACTCTCGACATTCTCTAGTCATTTAACAAATATTAGTCATATATTAAACGTCGCGACAAAAGATAGTTTAGTCATACTAGATGAGTTAGGTGCAGGCACAGATCCTGAAGAAGGTGCAGCTCTTGCGATTAGTATATTAGAATTCTTGTTAAACCAAAATATACGTACAATCGCAACGACTCACTATAAAGAGCTTAAATCATTTTCATATAGCCGTGATGACGTTATAAATGCTTCTATGGAATTTGACGTCGATACGTTATCTCCAACATATAGACTGATGATGGGGATACCAGGTAAGTCTAACGCGTTTAAAATCTCTGAAAAACTTGGCTTGGAAGAGTCTGTAATTAGACGAGCGGAAGAACTGTCTGGTAGAGATAATTATGAAATTAATGAGATGATATCATCGCTAGAATCTCATACGAAAGAAGCGAGAGAAAATGAAAGACAAACGCACGAGTTACTCGAAAATACTAAAGCATTATATAAAGAGTTAAATAGTTACTTAAAAGATTATGAAAATCAAAAAGAACGCCTAGTTGAAGCGGCTGAAGAAAAAGCAAATCGTATTATTAAAGCATCAGAAGATAAAGCATCTCGCATCATTGAGGAATTAGAATTAATGAAAGAACTCGGTGTCGACCATATCGAGTCACATAAACTCATTGACGCTAAAAAAGAATTAACAGATAGTTATTACGAAAAAGATATTAAAAAAGACGTAAAATCTGACGATACGTCAACATTAGAAATTGGAGATTCTGTTGATGTACTATCATACGGTCAAAAAGGTGAAGTCATCGATATTGAAGGTGACGAAATCTCTGTGCAAATGGGTATTATAAAAATGAAAGTCCCACGTAATGAGTTAAAGAAACGTAAAGAGAAAAAGCAAAAACCGGTGGTCTCTAGACGTGTCAGAAGTCAAAGTGTTTCATCGAGTTTAGATTTACGTGGTGAGAGATATGAAGACGCTGTGATACGTTTAGACAGATATTTAGACCAAGTTGTTTTATCGAATTTAAATGAAGTAGAAATTATTCATGGTAAAGGAACCGGAGCTTTAAAAGAAGCGGTAGAGAAAACGCTAAAAAAGCATAGTAAAGTAAAATCATTTAGACAAGGGATGCCAAATGAGGGCGGATTTGGTGTAACCATTGTTACAATGAAGTAGGTGTTTAAAATAGATAACTTTGATATGTATAAACTAGCGAAAGTATTAATTGCTTTTGCAATTATCATGTTTATATCTGGAATTTTATATTTAACGGTCTTCCAATAAGTATAAGCATAATATTTTTCTATATAATAAAACCTGTTATAATAAAAGAACAATAAAATTTGGAGGCAAATCAAAATGGCAATTATTGAAGCAAATGATGCAGAATTTAAAGAAACAATTAGTGAAGGTGTAAAACTTGTTGACTTTTGGGCACCATGGTGTGGACCTTGTAAAATGATTGCACCTGTATTAGAAGAAGTAGCAACTGAGGTTGAAGGTAAAGCGGACATCGTTAAAGTTAACGTTGACGAAAACCAAGCAACAGCTGCTGACTATGGTGTAATGTCAATTCCAACACTTATCTTAATGAAAGACGGAGAAGAAGTTGACAAAGTTGTAGGTTTCCAACCGAAAGAACAACTTGTTTCTTTAATCGAAAAACATATCTAATAAATTTTTAAGCCGCATCAGCGGCTTTTTTTATATCAATTGAGGGATGATGTATGACAGACAACTCACAATTACGACTAAAACTTTCGGTTTTACCAAAAGAACCTGGTTGTTATTTAATGAAAAATAAAAACGATGTAATTATATATGTCGGTAAAGCTAAAAATTTAAGAAATCGAGTAAGATCATATTTTACCGGTGCTCACGATGAAAAAACGATGAGACTTGTAAGTGATATCGTCGATTTTGATTTTGTTGTTACTGACTCTGAAGTTGAGTCACTATTACTTGAAAATACACTCATTAAAAAACATCAGCCAAGGTATAACATCCTTTTAAAGGACGATAAAAGCTATCCGTTTATAAAAATTACAAAAGAAAAGCATCCGAGATTACTTGTGACACGTACTGTTAAGCCAAGTAATGGAACATATTTTGGACCTTATCCAAACGCATATAGTGCTCACGAGACAAAACGTCTTCTTGACCGTATTTATCCGTTAAGAAAATGTGATACAATGCCAGACCGTTTATGTCTTTATTATCATATTGGTCAATGCTTAGGGCCCTGTGTGTACGAGGTCACTCAAAAACAAAATCAAGAAATGATTCAAGGAATTACGAACTTTTTAAGCGGTGATACGAAATCTGTCGTTGATGAATTAACGAATAAAATGAATAAAGCAGCTGAAGAGTTAGAGTTTGAGCGTGCCAAAGAATACCGTGATTTAATTCATCATATAAATGCAACGATGGAAAAACAAAATATGTTAACAAGCGATATGACAGCTCGAGACTCATTTGGCTATTTTACTTATAATGGCTGGATGTCCATTAGTGTTTTACTTGTACGGAATGGTAAATTGATTGAGAAAAAAGCAGAAATGTTTGCGATGAATGACACCGTCGAAGAAGAATTTAACCGTTTTGTATATCAGTTTTATGAGTTAGATTCTAACTTGAAGCCAAAAGAAGTTCATTTACCAGTAGCAATTAACCCGTCAATCTTAAAAGAAGCGCTACCGATGAAAGTTATCACACCAAAACGCGGGAGTAAACGAGAAATGGTAGATCTTGCTAATAAAAATGCTGAAATTGCAATTAAAAACCGCTTTGAAATTATTGCTAGAGACGAAGCGCGAACGGTTGAGGCAATTGATACGCTCGGTGACGTATTAAACATCGAAGCACCAAGACATATCGAAGCGTTTGATAACTCGAATATTCAAGGTGCAGATCCCGTTAGTGCGATGGTCACATTTATTGATGGTAAACCAGATAAAAAATCATACCGAAAATATAAAATTAAAACTGTCGAAGGACCGGACGACTATGAATCGATGCGAGAAGTCATCAGACGTCGTTATAGCCGTGTATTACGTGAAGGCTCTCCGCTTCCAGATCTTATTATTGTCGATGGTGGAATTGGTCAAATGAATGCTGCAAAAAGTATTTTAAAAGATGAACTGGGAGTTTTTATCCCCGTAGCAGGAGTTAAAAAAGACGATAAGCATAATACAGCAGAATTATTGTATGGTGATAATGCTGAAATTGTTCCCCTTAAGAAAAACTCACAAACATTTTATTTACTCCAAAGAATACAAGATGAAGTCCATAGGTTTGCGATATCATTTCATAGAAATACGCGTAAGAAATCAGCATTTCGCTCAGCGCTAGATGATATTGAAGGTTTAGGACCAAAACGTAAACAATCGATATTACGAGCATTTGGATCTGTTGAAAATATAAAAACTAAATCAGTTGAAGACTTTAAAAGAATTGGAATTCCTGAAAACGTCGCTGAAAGAATCGTTGAAAAACTTCAGAATAATAAGTGAAAAGGCTTTAATCAATCTTGATTTAAGTAATGAGGAGTCGTAAAATAATAAGCAACACTATGATTTGTTAATTTGGTTAGGGGGGACAATAGTGTCTAAACAAGATTCGAGCTATTTTGTGAGAAGATTGCATTCATTGCTTGGTGTTATACCACTAGGTGTATTCTTAGTCCAACACTTAGTGATTAACAACTTTGCGACACGAGGACCAGAAGCGTTCAACACAGCGGCTGGTGTCATGGGTAACTTACCATTTGTTTTAGTATTAGAAACATTTGTAATTTACTTACCAATTTTATTCCACGGAATTTATGGGGTTTACATCGCATTTACGGCTAAAAACAACGTCGGACGTTACGGTACATATAGAAACTGGATGTTCTTACTCCAAAGAATTACAGGTATTCTTGCTTTTGTATTCATTGCGATACACGTGTACCAAACACGTTTCCAAGTATTGTTCGGTGCAGAAGTTAACTTTGACATGATGGCTGATATTCTAGAAAATCCATTCTGGTTTGTATTTTACGTAATTGGAGTACTTTCAGTAGTATTCCACTTTGCGAACGGATTATGGTCATTTATGATTACTTGGGGTATTACGCAATCTCCTAAATCACAACAAGTGATGAGCTACGTAGCAATTATCGTATTTGTTATCGTTGGATTTATCGGAGTTCAAACATTATTCGCATTTATTTAAAGGAGTGTCATTAATGGCAAATAATAAAGTTATCGTTGTCGGTGGAGGACTTGCAGGTCTTATGGCAACGATAAAAGCAGCGGAAAGTGGTGCACAGGTCGATCTATTTTCAATCGTTCCAGTAAAACGATCTCACTCAGTATGTGCACAAGGTGGAATTAACGGTGCCGTCAATACTAAAGGTGAAGGTGACTCACCATATAAACACTTTGACGATACAGTTTATGGTGGGGACTTTTTAGCAAACCAACCGCCTGTAAAAGCTATGACAGAAGCAGCACCAAAAATTATTCACTTACTTGATCGTATGGGAGTTATGTTCAGTCGTACGCCAGAAGGTTTACTTGACTTCCGTCGTTTCGGTGGAACACTTTATCACCGTACTGCATTTGCTGGTGCAACGACTGGTCAACAATTACTGTACGCACTTGATGAGCAAGTAAGAAAGTTTGAAGTTGAAGGTTTAGTTAATAAATTTGAAGGATGGGAATTCCTAGGAATTGTTAAAGATTCTGAAGGACGTGCGAGAGGAATTACAGCTCAAAATATTAAATCAGGTGAAATTAAATCATTTGGTGGAGACGCTGTAATTATGGCAACTGGTGGACCTGGTATCATCTTTGGTAAGTCTACAAACTCAATGATCAATACAGGTTCAGCAGCATCAATCGTTTATCAACAAGGTGCAATTTACGCGAACGGTGAATTTATCCAAATTCACCCAACAGCAATTCCTGGGGACGACAAGCTACGTCTTATGAGTGAATCTGCACGTGGTGAAGGTGGACGTATTTGGACATATAAAGACGGTAAACCTTGGTATTTCTTAGAGGAAAAATATCCAAACTATGGTAACTTAGTACCGCGTGACATCGCAACTCGTGAAATCTTCGATGTATGTGTGAATCAAAAATTAGGTATTAACGGTGAAAACATGGTTTACCTTGATTTATCTCACAAAGATCCACATGAGTTAGATGTTAAATTAGGTGGAATTATTGAAATTTACGAGAAATTTACTGGGGATGACCCACGTAAAGTTCCGATGAAGATCTTCCCAGCAGTTCACTATTCAATGGGTGGATTATACGTAGATTACGATCAAATGACAAATATTCCTGGACTATTTGCTGCAGGTGAGTGTGATTATTCACAACACGGTGCAAACAGACTAGGTGCAAACTCATTACTATCAGCAATCTACGGTGGTATGGTCGCAGGACCAAATGCTATTGAATATGTAAACTCTTTAGAAAAAACATATGAAGATGTTGACGCTTCTATCTACGACGAGGCAGTTAAGCACGAAGAAGATCGTTGGCACAATATCTTAAATATGAAAGGTGAAGAGAACGCATATCAACTACACCGTGAACTTGGTGAGTTAATGACACACAACGTAACAGTTGTACGTGAAAATGAAAAATTAGTAGAAACTGATAAAGAAATCGTTAAACTCATGGAAAGATATCATAATATCAACATGGACGATACAAAACAGTGGAGCAACCAAGCAGCGTTCTTCACTCGACAATTATGGAACATGCTCGTGTTAGCGCGTGTAATCACAATCGGTGCATTAAACCGTAACGAATCACGTGGTGCACACTACAAACCAGAATTCCCTGACCGTAACGACGAAGAGTGGCTAAAAACTACGAAAGCTCACTATGAAGGACCTACAGAAGCCCCTCGTTTTGAGTATGAAGATGTAGATGTTAGTTTAATCGAACCACGCGTACGTGACTATACGAAGTAATCTGAAAGGAGTATTTATTAATGGCAAAAGAAACAATTAAATTAAAAATAAAACGCCAAGAAAACCCAGAATCACAAAGTTACTGGGAAGACTTTGAAATTCCTTACAGACCGAATATGAACGTCATCAGTGCGCTTATGGAGATTCAAAGAAATCCAGTAAATGCTAAAGGAGAAAAAACAACACCTGTTACTTGGGACATGAGTTGTCTTGAAGAAGTATGTGGTGCGTGTTCAATGGTCATAAACGGTAATGCGCGTCAATCATGTACAGCATTAATCGATCAGTATACTCAACCAATCACGTTAGAACCGATGAGCACATTCCCAATTGTAAGAGACTTACAAGTAGACCGCTCACGTATGTTTGATAGCTTAAAACGTGTGAAAGCTTGGGTACCAATCGACGGTACATATGACTTAGGTGCAGGACCTCGTATGCCTGAAAAACAACGTCAAGCTGCTTATGAATTATCTAAATGTATGACGTGTGGTGTATGTTTAGAAGTATGTCCAAACGTTAATGATAAGTCTGACTTTATTGGTGCAGCACCAATTTCACAAGTTCGTTTATTTAACTTACATCCAACAGGTCGTATGAATAAAGACGAAAGATTAGATGCCCTTATGGGTAAAGGTGGAGTATCAGAATGTGGTATGGCACAAAACTGTGTAAAAGCTTGTCCTAAAGGTATTCCATTAACAACTTCAATCGCTTCTATGCAAAGAGAGACAACATTCCATATGTTTAAATCATTCTTTGGTAGTGATCACGAAGTAGAATAATAACAAAAAGATGTGTTTCGGCACATCTTTTTTTATTTCAATTTTCATTTAATGATATAATATACTCATATCGTTTAAGGTGGGGAATATTATGTCTTTTGCCAGTAGTAACGAATCGATTGAAAAATCGTTAAGAAAACTATCTGTACAGCTAAGATTATACGGTCGTGAAATACTAAAAGAATACAAATTGTCAAAAATTCAATTTATAGCTTTACAATGGGTAAATGACTCGAGTGGTATCACAATTGGACAAGTTGCTAAAAATCTAGATTTAGCATACTCAACAACAACAGATATTATCGATAGACTTGAAAAAAATGGCTTTGTAAGACGAGAACGTAGCAAAACTGATAAAAGGCTTGTACAAGTTAAAATAGAACCGACAGGTTTAGAATTGATTGAAAGAGTTATTGAAAAACGTATTGAGTTTATCGAAGAAATTACGCAAGATCTAGACTTAAATGAAAAAGAATTATTAACAAAACTACTAGAGAAGATGATGGAAAAAAGCGAGTTGGTCCGCTATGAATAATAAAGCGATTGGTGTAATGGATTCAGGTGTCGGTGGACTGACAGTAGTTAAAGAATTAATTAGGCAACTTCCTAAAGAAAAGATTATTTATTTTGGAGACAGTGTGAGATGTCCATACGGTGAACGGTCTACAGAGGAAGTTATACATTTTACAGAAGAAATCTTTCAATTTTTAAGTCGTAAAGATATTAAAGTGTTTATAATTGCTTGTAATACCGCAACTGCAGCTGCAATTAGTAAGATTAGAGAAATGACTGATATACCAGTTATTGGTGTGATTATGCCGGGCTCTAGAAGAGCGTTACAAATATCTAATAATAACGACATTGTTGTACTTTCAACACGTGGAACGAAAAATTCTCATAAGTATAAATCAACGATTCAAAAGATTAACGATCATGCAAATGTGTTAGAAATTGCTTGCCCGAAGTTTGTTCCGCTAATAGAATCTGGAGATTATAAAAACAAAAAAAATCGAGATAAAGTCATCGATGAAACGTTAAGCAATTTAAAAAGAACTTCAGCAGATACTGTAATACTCGGATGTACACATTATCCATTAATCAGTAATTATATTAATGAATATTTTAACAATGAAAAAAATATCGTCGACTCTGGGTTTGAAACTGCGAGAGACGTTAGTACGTTACTTGAGTTTAAAAAATTACTCAGTAACCGTAAAAGCGAAGTTATCCACGATATTTATGTTCACGGTGATTATAAACAGTTTGAACAAATTTTAAATGAGTGGATGCCTAACTTTAAATACACAATACAATCAGTAGAACTATAGGAGATTTATATGAAAAAAATTGTAATCGCAAGTGGTAATGAAGGTAAAATTAATGATTTTAAATCGATATTTAAAGGATTTGAAGTCATTGGTATTAAAACATTACTTGATGATTTTGAGCCAGTCGAAGACGGTCAATCATTTAAAGATAATGCGTTAATTAAAGCAATAGAAGGAGCTAAACGTACAAATTTACCAGTCGTAAGCGACGACTCTGGATTATCAGTCGAAGCGTTAGAAGGAAAACCAGGTATTAAATCTGCAAGATTTGCTGGTGAGCATGCAACAGATGATGAAAATAATAAAAAACTACTCGATTTACTTGAAGGAAAAGAAAATCGTTCAGCATATTTTACTTCAGTAATTGCTGTTGCGTTCCCAGACGGCACAACTTCAACTTATGAAGGTGCGGTATTTGGTGAAATATTAGAAGCACCAGTTGGCAATAATGGATTCGGATATGATCCTTTATTTCAGACACTAGACGGTGTTAAATTCGGTGAAATTTCAACAGATGAGAAAGCAGAAATATCACACCGAAAAAATGCAATTGATAAATTGCTTAAAGACGAAGAGTTATTTAAAAAACTACAAAAATAGGTGATCAAATGAAAGTGTTAATCGTTAGTGATAACCATAATGAAAGAAAGATTATCGAAGCATTACCTAAAATAATGAATGCAGACCTATATTTGCATTTAGGTGACAGTGAATTTTCTTATGACGATGATATATTAAAATCATTTCACTGTGTAAGAGGTAATACAGACTTTGATATGCAGTTTAAAGACGAAGATTTATTTAATGGACGTATTTTCTTTACACATGGACACTTATATAACGTAAATAGTAGCCGCGAGATGCTCGCAGCTAAAGCAAAAGCACTTGGCGCAACATATGCGTTATATGGTCACACACATGTATCTAAAGTTGAGAAGATTAACGACGTGTACTGCATTAATCCAGGATCTATTCAATCATCTAGAAGTGAATATCCAGAGTCATACGCGATTTTAGATACTGATAAAAATATAGTCACTTACTATTCTAGAAAGCACCAACAAATTGAAACCATCGAACTAAAATAACTATTTATAAAAAATGTATAATTATTAAAAAAGATGTTGACATCTTGGATACGAGTTGATTATAATAGTTATTGTGTTCGTTGATAGGTCCTGGTAGCTCAGCTGGATAGAGCAATGGCCTTCTAAGCCATCGGTCGGGGGTTCGAATCCCTCCCAGGACGTAATTAAAGCCTGTAACTTTTAAAGTTACAGGCTTTTTATTTATCTATTATTTTAAACTTATAGGAAATGGTGATACGTCGAAACCAAATACGAGTGGTGGTAATAAGTATGCGATGACGACGATAACTGCCCATGCAATTAAGTTTAGCCATACACCTGCACGGACCATTTCTCCAATTGAGATTTTTCCTGTACCAAATACGATAGCGTTTGGGGGAGTAAAAACTGGTAACATGAACGCGCAGTTCTGCCATTGCAGCTGATGCCATTAAGATCATCGGGTAAACGTCTAACGTTACTGATAAAGCAGCAAGTAATGGAATAATCATTGTTGCTGTTGAGACGAACATACTCATTAGACCTGTCGCTAACATAAAGCCGAAAACAATTTTAGAAGTTGTCGTTCCGATTAAATTAATAATCGTCAAAGCAACTCTAGTATGTAAATTCCATCATAATAATACCGTTCTCATTAAAAAAGTCTACTGAAACAATTTCAGTAGACCATATATTTAATCAATAAGTTTTAAACGTGTTTTAAGTGCATTAAATATCACCGCACCGATTAAACCAACAATTAATGTTGATAAAAATATTGCAACAACTGATGGCCAGTACGGAATACCTAAAACATATTTCAACATTAATGAAACGATTAGTCCGCATACGATAGCGTACTGCACAACGTTAATCCATAAGTTTTTAATGAAGTAACTTATAGTATACGACACAATCGCACAACTTAAACCGACTAAAACATCGATGTAACCGAGCGGTGAAAAGAAGTTTGCTACAGTTACTCCAATTAAAATACCGGGGATAAACTTTCTATTAATGAAAGGAATTATCGCAAGCATTTCAGAAACGCGAATTTGTATCATTCCGTGTCCAATTGGATTTATCGTTGTAAGTACAACATATAGTGCGGCGATCACTGCATTGATGGCAAGATATTTTCCATTTTGATTCACATGAATTCTCCTTAGTTTTTTATACAGGGAAGTTTTCGAACCTGTTATCTTTGAAAAATTATAGCAAAACGTGTTAAAGATTACTATAGTATAATAAGAATAATAAAATTATAGGAGTTATAGCATGAGTAAATTTGATGAAATGATTTTAGTCGTAAATAGAGAACAGTTATTTAATAATGAAGCATATGCTTTTAATGGTTTTTTAAGTCAAAACGATGATTTATTTAATAAAATTACTGCGTCATTTAAAGATTTTGAGGTTAAACGTCGCGGGGATATGGAAGAAGATGAATCATTTAAACAGCTTGTCTCATATACAATTGTTGAAAGTGATGATGAGATTTTAGTCTATAAACGCTTAACAGGTGGTGGAGAATCTCGTTTACACGGGTTAAATTCTATCGGTGTTGGTGGCCATATGAATGACGTAGAATCAGAAAATGATATTAAAGAAAAAATGTTTGAAAATGCAGCGAGAGAACTTGAAGAAGAAATCGCAATGAGTAAATCTGATTTAAAAGACTTCGAATTAATCGGTCTAATTAACGACGATAACAACGATGTAGGACGTGTTCACATCGGATTAGTATTTAAAGTTGAAGTCGACAAAGAAAAAGTTTATTCAAATGAAGAAGACACATTAGAACTAATTTGGTCTAAAGAAGACAAATTAACTGACCTTGGTGATTATGAGTCGTGGAGTGAATTAATAATTCGTGATTTATATGAAAGATAAAATCACTACACACCCAAGATTTATAAGAAAGCTAGAAAAAGATCTAGAATTTTTGTATGTAAATGAAGATTACGATTCATTTTTAGTGCGTTTCAATGAATATGAATCAGTTACCTCAAATATTAATTTAGATTTAATTGAAATGTTTTACCATATTTTAATTAATAAAAAAGAATATGAATCGATGTATCAATACGCTGAGAAAAATTTTCAAACGAAAGAAATGACAAGAGAAGAAGCTGAAATTCACTTTAATATGATTCTTCAGTCACTCTTTAACCTTGGTATGTATGAAGTATTACTTGAGTGGTCAGAAATTATCGTTGCAACTGGAGAAAGTAGTGGGATTACATCGTCTTTAATACAATTTGCGAAACATTGTAAAGAGTATGCAGCGAAACAAATTGCTAACGGAACGAAAAATGACGATATCTCTGAAGCATCTAATGAAGACATTGATATTGACAAAAGTCTTTATTCTTCAAACAAAGCATTAGTAATTACTGCACTCGAATATTTAATCGACAAAAAAGACGATTCATATGGACAAGATGTTTATTCATTGTTAAAAAAGGAAACAGCAATAAGTGTATCTTCTATGATGATAATTTATTTAAAAGAAATAGAGTACGATGCAATTATAGAAGTCAATAAATTCGGTGAAACATTTAAGTATCATACGAGCGAATTTAAGCCGTTTGAAACGTCAGCAAAAATTAGTCAGACGATAAAATGGATTGTCGAAGATGGTAATATACGTTTAGATAACGAAGAGAGAATTGAGCAAGCAATCGAAATGTTTTTAAACATTAGTGTCTTGTGGTATCCTCTAAAAGTGCCATTTACACCGAAAGAACTCGCAAAAGGGTTTATATCATATACTAAGGTGTTAAATAATGAATTATCCGTCCAATCTTTTTATGGACATGTTGCAGAATGGATATTAAAAATTGAAGATGAAATTCGTAACTAATGTAACTTTGATTAGAAATTTGAATATGTTACAATGTATTGGTTAAATGAAAATATGTAATTAACGGAGGAAATGATTATGTCTCAAACACAAACTTGGGAAAAGAAAGAAGGAAATGTAGGTACATTAACAATTACAGTACCTGCTGAAGAATTCGATAGCGCATTAGATCAAGCATTCAACAAAGTAAAAAAAGATATTCAAGTACCTGGATTCAGAAAGGGTAAAATTCCTCGTCAAATGTTTGACAAACGTTTTGGTGTAGAAGCATTATATCAAGATGCTTTAGATATTATTTTACCAACAGCGTACGGCAAAGCAGTTGAAGAAACAGGAATTAAACCAGTCGATCAACCACAAGTTGACGTAAAAGAAATCGAACAAGGTAAAGACTTAGTGCTTACTGCAGAAGTAACTGTAGAGCCAGAAGTTGAACTTGGTGAATATAAAGGCCTAGAAGGTAAAGAAATCGATGCAGAAGTTACTGAAGAAGACGTTAACGAACAAATCGAAGCTTTACTCGCTCAGTACACTGAACTTGTCGTTAAAGATGGTGAAGTAGCTGAAGGTGACGTAGCAAACATTGACTTCAAAGGTTTCGTAGATGGTGAAGCATTTGAAGGTGGAGAAGCAGAAGGTCACGACCTTGAAATCGGTAGCGGTACATTCATTCCAGGATTTGAAGAACAACTTGTTGGTCTTAAAGCTGGAGACGAAAAGGATGTAAAAGTAACTTTCCCTGAAGAGTACCAAGCAGAAGAACTCCAAGGTAAAGAAGCTACATTCGAAGTAAAAGTTAACGAAGTAAAAGAAAAAGAAACTCCAGAATTTAACGATGACTTTGTTAAAGAAGAATTAGAAGGCTTTGACGATGCTGAAACTGCTGAAGATGTTAAAGCAAAAGTTACTGAAGACTTAAAAGCATACAAAGAACAAGAAAAAGACTTTGAATTAAGAGAGTCATTAGTTGTTCAAGCTTCTGAAAACGCAAAAATGGAAATTCCTGAAGCGATGGTAGAAAGCGAACAACAAAGAATGTTACAAGAATACGAACAACGTCTTGCACAACAAGGTCTTAACTTAGAGTTATTCGAGCAAATCTCTGGTCAAACAAAAGAAGATTTACTTGAACAAATGAAAGACGATGCATTTAAACGTGTACGTACAGGACTAACTTTACAAGCAATTTCAGATGCTGAAAATATCGAAGCAAGTGAAGAAGATATCGATAATGAATTACAAAAATTAGCTGAACAATTCCAAATGGCTAAAGAAGATATTAAAAATGTACTTGGTGACCTAACTGTTATTGAAAATGACATTAGAAACCAAAAAGCGATTGAATTCTTAGTAGATAACAGAAAACAATAATTGCTTCATTTAGATGCTCTATACATTAAGATGTGTAGGGCATCTTTTTATCAGTACAATTTATTTGAAAGAGTAGTTATACTAGTGTAATATACGAATGAGCGAAAGGTCGGTGCAAACATGTTTAAATTTAATGAAGATAATCAAGATCTGACATGTAGTTTCTGTGGAAAAAACCAAGATCAAGTACAGAAACTAATTGCCGGTAGTGGCGTCTATATTTGTAATGAATGTATTGAATTATGCCATGAAATTATAGAAGAAGAATTAAAAGACTCACCAAAGGAATTGTTAACAGATATTCCTAAACCAGGTGAAATTCAAGCAGCGCTTGATGAGTATGTGATTGGTCAAGAGAAAGCAAAACGCGCATTAAGTGTTGCGGTATATAACCACTATAAACGTGTGAACCATGAAAGTGATGATGAAGTTGAAATATCAAAAAGTAACATCGCTTTAATTGGGCCAACTGGTTCAGGTAAAACGTTACTCGCACAGACTTTAGCGCGTACTTTAGAAGTACCATTTGCGATTGCAGATGCGACAAGTTTAACTGAAGCAGGGTATGTTGGTGATGACGTAGAAAATATTCTATTACGTTTAATTCAAGCTGCAGATTATGATATTGAACGTGCTGAAAAAGGCATTATCTATGTCGATGAAATCGATAAAATCGCACGTAAAAGTGAAAACACGTCAATTACACGAGATGTTTCAGGTGAAGGGGTGCAGCAAGCACTATTAAAAATACTTGAAGGCACGGTTGCAAGTGTTCCACCACAAGGTGGACGTAAACATCCAAACCAAGAGTCAATTCAAGTGGATACAAAAGACATCTTGTTCATTTTAGGTGGAGCATTCGATGGAATTGACGAAATTATTAAACGTCGTATCGGTGCGAAAGTTATTGGTTTTGGTAGTAGTGAAGAAAGTATTGAAACTGAAGATGAGTTAATGGCGCTTGTCCGTCCAGATGATCTTCAAAGCTACGGTTTAATTCCAGAGTTTATTGGACGCGTACCAATCATTGCGAACTTAGAAGAATTAGATGCTGATGCATTAACTTCTATTTTAACTGAGCCTAAAAATGCGTTAGTAAAACAATATAGACGTATGCTTGAGTTAGATGATGTTGAGTTAGAATTCGATGAAGAAGCACTTGTTGCGGTAGCAGAACTTGCAATCGAAAGAAAAACAGGTGCTCGTGGATTACGCTCAATTATCGAAGAGCGTATGGTAGATATTATGTTTGATGTTCCTTCAAATGATAATATTAGTAAAGTACGTATTACTAAAGATACAATTGTCAATGAGACAGATCCTTTAGTGTATGATAAAGAAGGTAACGAAATAACTTTAAATAAACAAAGTGCATAAATTAAATCGAGGCTGTCTTAATTTAAGACGGCCTTTTTTAGAGGTGAAAATAATGAAATTAAATCCAAATAATATTGAGTTTTTAATATCAGCAGTACAAAAAGAACAATATCCTAAAACAGGACTTAAAGAAGTTGCGATGGCTGGACGCTCTAACGTTGGTAAATCGAGTTTTATTAACGCGATTACAGGACGAAAAAATATCGCAAGGATTTCAAGTAAACCAGGTAAAACAGTAACGTTAAACTTCTATAATGCCGATGATCAGTTCGTATTTGTAGACGTTCCAGGATACGGGTATGCGAAACAGTCTAAAAAGGAACGAGAAAAATGGGCGGAGATGATTGAAAATTATTTTATACATAGAGAAACTTTAGAAACATGTGTACAAATTATCGACCTACGTCATCCACCAACTGAAGATGATATTTTAATGTATGACTTTTTAAAACAACTCGATATTAAAACAATTATTGTAGCAACAAAGTCAGACAAAATCTCTAAAAGTCGACTTCAAAAACATGTTTCAATTATTCGAAAAGAATTAGAATTAGAAGACGAAGATGTTATAATTCCATTTTCTTCGACTGAAAAATACAATGTAGATAAAGTTTTACACGCAATTGAGGAGAGACTTTAACAAATTTTTGAACATTGTGCTAAAAACATCAAAGACACGCTTTTATCTGATAGTATTAATAGAGTATTGAAAAAAGCTAGGTAAGGGGCAATCTAAATGCATGTTATTGCACTTAGTCTAAACTATAGAAAAGCAAGCGTCGAAGAACGTGAGAAACTCAATTTTGAAGATAGTGAAATTGTGCCAGCGCTTCATACTTTAAGAGATCAAAAAAGTATTTTAGAAGCAGTCATTTTTTCAACATGTAATCGTACAGAACTATATGTTGTTACTGATCAAATTCATACAGGGACATATTATACGAGAAACTTTTTAAGTGAACATTTTAATGTTTCTCTCGATACTATAAAAGACATTACTGAAATTAAAGTAAATGATGATGCGATAAGACATTTATACCGAGTCGCAGCAGGGCTTGATTCGATGGTGCTCGGTGAGACGCAAATTTTAGGCCAAATTCGAGATGCGTTTATTCTCGCGCAAGAGGAACATACGACAGGAAAAATATTTAATAAGTTATTTAAAGAAGTAATTACTGTTGCCAAACGTGGACATAATGAAACAGAAATTTCTAAACATGCAGTATCTATGTCTTATGCAGCAGTAGAACTTGCGAAAAATATCTTTGAAAATATCAAAAACTTAAAAGTATTAGTCCTCGGTGCAGGTGAAATGTCGGAAGAATCATTATTAAACTTAACGTCTAATGGTGTAAGTGATGTTACAGTTGTTAACCGTAACCCAGATAATGCACGTACACTTGCAGAGAAATATTTAGGTAATTATAGACCGTTAAATGAACTAGAAGATGCTTTAAAAGATACAGATATTGTTATTTCAAGTACCGGTGCACCGGACTTTATTATTACTGAAGATATGATTGAAAAAGTAAAAGGTAACAATAAAGAACGTTCACTTATTTTAATTGATATCGCGGTACCGAGAGATATCGATCCAAATGTCAGTGAAATCGATAGTGTATATTATTACAACGTTGATGATTTAAGTGGTATCGTTGATAGCAATTTAGAAAAAAGAAAAGAAGAAGCAAAAAAGATTGATTCAATGATAGATCAATCGATTGTTGAATATTTAAATTGGGTAGAAATGCAAGGTGTACTTCCAGTAATTGAAGCGATGCGTACGAAAGCTTTAAATATTCACGAAACGACATTTAATAGTATTAATAACAAACTCGACTTATCAAAACGTGAAAAAACAATTATTTCTAAACATATGAAAAGTATTATTAACCAAATGTTACGTGATCCTATTACGTATACAAAAGAACTTGCCGATGAACGAAAAGGTGCAGTTCAATTAACAGAGCTCGAGCACATCTTTGGAATTGAAGAAATTGTAGAAGACATTCACGAAAGACATCATGAAGAGTACAAAAAAAGAGAGCAATTAAGAAAAGAAAAACAACCGATTAGAAAGTAGGCACATTATGAAAACAGTTGTAGTAGGTACAAGACGTAGTGGTCTTGCGAAAACCCAAACACTTCAATTAATTGAATCATTAAAAAAGAAAAATCCAGATGTAAACTTTGAAGTTAAAGAAATTGTTACTAAAGGTGACAGAATTGTTGACCGCCAGTTAAGTAAAGTCGGTGGTAAAGGATTATTCGTTAAAGAGATTGAACATGCTTTAAAAGTTGGCGACATCGATATGGCTGTTCATTCATTAAAAGATGTACCGAGTGAACTACCTGAAGGTTTCAAATTATCTGCAGTACCGATTCGTGAAGATCGTAGAGATGCATTTTTATCTAACGATAATATTCCGTTTAAAGAGTTACCAGCAGGTGCTATCGTCGGAACGTCAAGCTTACGCCGTGCAGCACAACTGCAAGAATTACGTGATGATATTACAGTGAACTGGGTTCGTGGAAATATAGATACGCGTATTCAAAAAATGCGTGACGGTGAATATGACGCGATTATACTTGCAGCTGCAGGATTAAAAAGAATGGGTTGGAGTGACGATATTGTCACAGAGTACTTTGACCCAGAAGAGTTTGTTCCAGCTGTTGCACAAGGTGCTTTAGGTGTAGAAATTAGAGATGATGATCGTGAAGTTCATGAAATATTATCTACGATTCATGACGAAGTTACTGCGACTGAAACAACAGCAGAGCGTACATTCTTAAAAAGAATGGACGGAAGTTGTCAAGTGCCAATTGGTGCGAGTGCACAATTTGTTGATGATGAAATATATTTAACAGGATTAATTATGAGTGAAGATGGCAATGAAAAATATCTCGTTAAAAAATCGAACGATGATCCTGTAGCACTTGGTAACCTCGTTGCAGATGAAATGGAAAAAATGGGTGCAAAAGAAATTATTGATGAAATCAACAAAAATAAGTAAAGTCATCGTCACTCAGAGTCACTTTAGAGATGTAAATACATCTCTAGAGTTACTACATCTTCCGATTATTACATTTAAAAAATTAGAATATAATCGTGAAAAGTTAAATAAAGATTACGATTGGGTAGTCATAACGAGTAAAAATACCGTTAAATTTTTCTATAATGAGTTAAAAACATTGAACGCTAAACATATTGCTTCAATTGGGAAAACGACGACTGAAGCGTTAAAAGACGCCGGATTTCATGTGGACTTTGAACCAAGTGATTACACGCAAGAAGGGTTCAAAGAAGAGTTTGATGTTCAAAGAGACATTAGAGTTCTTTATCCAGCAAGTAAAGATAAACGTTCGATTATGAGAGACTATTTTATAGAAAAAGGTGCGGATTTAACAGAAATCGCGTTATATCAACCTGCACCAAATATGGAATCAATTAATCAGTTAAAGAAGGAATTAAAAAACATTGATGGTTTAACATTTTCTAGTCCGTCAGGTGTTCACGCTTTTATGGAACATTTTAAAAAAGAGGATTTAGAACATATTAAAGTTGTTTCGATTGGACACGTTACTCAAAAGGCATTAATGAGTTACGGTATACAGACACAAGTTCCTAAAGAAGCAACGTTAGAATCGATGATTACACTAATAGAAGAGGAGTTTCAAAATGAAATTTGATAGACATCGTCGCTTAAGAAAGTCAGAGTTTATGAGAGATTTAGTTAGAGAGACGTCACTTAAAAAAGAAGATCTTATTTATCCGATTTTTGTCGTTGAAAAAGATGACGTTAAAAAAGAAATTCCTTCAATGAAAGGTATTTACCAAATCTCATTAAATTTACTTGAAGAAGAGTTAAAAGAAGTTTACGAACTCGGTATTAAGTCAGTGATATTTTTCGGCGTACCAAACCATAAAGACGACGTTGGTAGTGGTGCATATGATGAAAATGGTATTGTGCAAGAAGCATGTAAACTTGCTAAAAAGCTATATCCAGACTTAATCGTTATTTTAGATACTTGTCTATGTGAATATACAGACCATGGACACTGCGGAGTTATAAACGAACATACTAAAGACGTCGATAACGATAAAACACTCCCGCTTCTAATTGAAACAGCAATCTCACAAGCAAAAGCTGGTGCAGATATTATCGCACCATCTAATATGATGGATGGCTTCGTAACAGAAATCCGTGACGGGTTAGACAAAGCTGGATTTTATGACGTACCAATTATGAGTTACGGTATTAAATATGCATCTAAATTTTATGGACCATTTAGAGATGCTGCGGAATCTACACCGTCATTCGGTAACCGAAGAACGTATCAAATGGATCCAGCCAACCGCCTAGAAGCGTTAAGAGAATTAGAAAGTGATACACGTGAAGGTGCTGATATGATGATTGTAAAACCTGCATTATCATATTTAGACATTATTCGCGATGTTAGAAATAATTCTAACTTACCGATTATTGCATATAACGTAAGTGGAGAGTACGCAATGACAGTCAATGCAATTGAGCAAGGTTTACTTGATGAAGAAGTGATTATCGAACAGATGCTATCAATTAAACGCGCAGGTGCAGATATGATCATGACTTACTTCGCTAAAGAATTATGTAAAAAAATCGATAAAGGAGAAATTTAATGATGTACGAGAATTCTAAGAAATTATTTGAAGAAGCTGTTGATTTAATGCCTGGTGGGGTAAACTCACCTGTTCGTGCATTTAAATCAGTAAATATGGATCCATTATTCATTGAAAGTGCAAAAGATGCTCGTGTGAAAGATGTCGATGGTAACGAATATCTAGATTACGTTTTAAGCTGGGGGCCGTTAATTTTAGGTCACTCTGACGACGAAGTCGTTGAAGCAATTAAAAATCAAGCTGAGAAAGGGTCATCATTCGGTGCACCAACAGCTGTTGAAAATGAGTTAGCGCAACTCGTTATTGATAGAGTACCTTCTGTTGAGATGCTACGCTTTGTATCTTCAGGTACCGAAGCGACACTCGCTGCACTTAGACTTGCGAGAGGTTACACAAATAGAAATAAAATCTTAAAATTTGAAGGGTGCTACCATGGTCACAGTGACTCACTTCTAATTAAAGCAGGAAGTGGTGTCGCAACACTCGGTTTACCAGACTCACCTGGTGTACCTGAAGGCACGGCAAAAAATACAGTAACTGTTCCATTTAACGATAAAGAAAGTTTAAAATTAGCGTTCGAACACTATGGAGATGAAATCGCAGCAGTAATTATGGAGCCTGTTGCAGGTAACATGGGTGTTGTTCCTCCAGTAAATGACTACTTACAATTTGTTCGTGATATTACAAAAGAACACGGTTCGTTATTAATATTTGATGAAGTAATGACTGGTTTTAGAGTTGGCTATAACTGTGCACAAGGATATTTTGGAATTGATCCAGATATTACATGCTTAGGTAAAGTAATTGGTGGTGGATTACCAGTCGGTGCGTTCGGTGGTAAGAGAGAAATTATGGAACGTATCGCACCTGCAGGAGATATTTACCAAGCAGGTACATTATCCGGTAACCCACTTGCGATGACAGCTGGATTACACACGCTAAAACAACTTACTGAAGATAGCTATACTCACTTCAATAAACTCGGCGATATGATTGAAGAAGGGCTAACTAAAGTGTTTAAAGAGTTTAACGTACCGTTTACAGTAAACCGTGCGGGATCTATGATTGGTTTCTTCTTAACTGATGGACCAGTAGAAAACTTTGATGATGCAAATAGTGCTAATTTAGATTTATTTGCACAACTATATCCTGAATTAATTAAAGAAGGCGTGTACTTACCACCTTCACAATTTGAAGGAATGTTTATTTCAACGAAGCATACTGAAGAAGATATTAAATTTACTATTGAAGCATTTAGAAACGCGTTATCACGTATTGTTAAATAAGTATTGATTTAACTATAGAAAATGTGCATAATTTAATATATAAACAAGTTAAAGAGAGTAGGGTAGCTATGCCAATTCAAAAGAACAATAAGAGACAACCTGCTGCAGAGAGAGTTATTTATTGGTTAATGCCACTAGTAGCATTTCTTTTACTATTACCAGTACTTATTTATCATTTATAATCTTCTATACCTCGGGAGTTTCTCGAGGTATTTTTATATACTCGGAGTGATTATTTGAGAATTGTAAAACTCTTTTCTCTCATTATTTTTATTATATTAGTTGCGAATATCCTTCAACTGATTGACTTACCGCTGAGCTACTTATTTGGTTCAATGATTGGAACGTTAATATTTATTAGAGTCATTGATAATGATATATGGTTCCCAAAAATTTTAAGTAACTCGGGTGTTTTTATAATGGGAATTCAAATCGGAACGTCTTTAACGTTGCCAGCAATTATTAAAATGACCGAAGACTGGTATAACATTGTCATAATTACGTTATTTACAATTGGCCTTGCACTGTTATTGTCAATCCCATTTCGTAAACTAACAAATACAACTGTAGAAACCGCTGTTTTTGCGAGCGTTCCAGGTGCTTTAAGTCAAATGATATTAATGGCAGAAGAAAATAAAAACGCAAATCTTCTACTTGTCTCGCTCACTCAGACATCTAGAATTATTTTTATTGTTACACTTGTACCAATTATTACGCATTTCTTTCCTGAAGATAGTGTCGGTAATCTACCAGATGTTTTAAATATTTCTGAAATTAAAAATCCGTATATAATACTCGTTCCTGTTACGGGGTATATACTTTACATGCTATTAAGAAAGATAAAATTCCCAGCTGCATTATTACTTGGGCCAATATTTGTGACAATTGTCTGGAATCTAACTACAGAGATTACATTTACTTTAGACAATTTTTTAATTGCATTTGCACAGATTCTATTCGGTATTAGAATTGGGCTACAAATTACGACACTTATGAAAGAATTATCATTAAAAGATATTTTAGCGATTATTATTCAAAATGTCGGCTTGATTTTAGGTACTTTTGTTATCGTTTCAGTGTATATTATTTTTACATCTCATGAATTTACAAGTCTTTTCTTATCAGCAGCTCCTGGTGGCCTTGCGCAAATTATTATAATCGCAATGGAAAGTGGCGGGGATATCGCGATGATTTCGAGTTATCATATATTTAGAATATTTTTTATAATATTAGTCGTCGTTCCTATAGTTGCGAAGTTTCTTACGGATCGTGAGCTTAAGAAAAGTTGACTTACATTCAAGAATGCAATAAAATTAACATAGTTAAATATAGATAATAGAAGTAGTAGCATTATATAAGTCTTTAGAGAGTATGCGTCTGGTGAAAGCATATGGCAGCGTAATGTGAAGTAGTCTATGGATAATTTGTCTCGAAATAATAGTAAAGATAAACGTTTAATGAGCGTTAATCATAGTTAAGTGTGGCATAATTATGCCAAAATTAGGTGGTACCACGGTTATCCCGTCCTATTATTTAGGATGGGATTTTTTGTTTTATTTTATTAATTAGAAAGAGAGTGAAATACTTATGGATATGCCAACAAAGTATAATCCAACAGAAGTTGAAAAAGGTAAATATGAAAAATGGGTAGAAGCTGGTTATTTTGAATCAGATGTGACATCTGATAAACCGCCTTATACGATTGTTATTCCACCACCAAACGTGACAGGGAAACTTCATTTAGGTCACGCTTGGGATACGACGTTACAAGACATTATTACACGTCAAAAACGTATGCAAGGCTTTGATACATTATATTTACCTGGTATGGACCATGCAGGTATCGCGACACAAGCACGTGTTGTTCAACGTCTCAAAGAAGAAGGAATTGATATCCACGATTTAACACGTGAAGAATTTTTATCTCACGCGTGGAATTGGAAAGAAGAATATGCTGGTCATATCCGAGATCAATGGAAAAAATTAGGTCTTGGTCTAGACTATACAAAGGAAAGATTCACGTTAGATGAAGGTCTTTCTAAAGCAGTACGTAAAACCTTTGTAAGTATGTATAACAAAGGACTTATCTACCGCGGAGAATACATTATTAACTGGGATCCTGAAACACGTACAGCATTAAGTGATATTGAGGTTGTTCATAAAGAAATTGAAGGTAAGTTTTACCATGTAAAATATCCATATGCTGATGGCAGTGGCTATTTAGAAATCGCAACGACACGACCAGAAACAATGCTTGGTGATACTGCGGTTGTCGTTCATCCAGATGATGAAAGATATCAAGACATTATAGGTAAAACAGTAATTTTACCACTGATGGATCGTGAAATTCCTGTGATTACAGATGATTACGTCGATATGGAATTTGGAACTGGTGCAATGAAAGTAACACCTGCGCATGACCCGAATGACTTTGATCTCGGTAATCGTCACAATCTAGAACGTATTAATGTTATGAATGAAGATGGTACAATCAATGAACTCGGTGGTAAATTCGTCGGAATGGACCGCTTTGAAGCACGACAAGCAATTGTCGAAGAATTAGAAAAAACAGATCAGCTAATTAAAGTTGAATCTCATATGCATAGTGTTGGACACTCAGAACGTAGTAACGCAATTGTAGAGCCGTATTTATCAACACAGTGGTTTGTTAAAATGGCACCACTTAGAGATGAAACACTCGAAAACCAAGAAACAGATAATAGAGTTAACTTTGTACCAAACCGTTTTGAAGGTACATTTAACCGTTGGATGGAAAATGTTCATGACTGGGTAATTTCAAGACAATTATGGTGGGGACACCAAATTCCGGCATGGTATCATAATGAAACTGGTGAAATGTACGTCGGTGAAGAAGCACCAGCAGATATTGAAAACTGGACGCAAGATAAAGACGTTTTAGATACATGGTTCTCAAGTGCATTATGGCCATTTTCTACGTTAGGCTGGCCAGAAGAAACAGATTTACTTAAAAAATATTATCCAACAAACGTACTCGTCACTGGATATGACATTATATTCTTCTGGGTATCACGTATGATTTTCTCTGGACTTGAACAAACAGATACTCGTCCGTTTAATGATGTATTATTACATGGACTTGTTCGTGACGAACAAAATCGTAAAATGTCTAAATCTCTAGGTAATGGTGTAGACCCAATGGATGTTATTGATAAGTACGGTGCAGACGCGCTTAGATTCTTCTTATCTACAGGATCAACACCAGGTCAAGATTTACGTTATAGTGATGAAAAAGTAGAGTCAATATGGAACTTTATTAACAAAATTTGGAACGCATCAAGATTTGCGCTAATGAATATCGGTTCAGATTTTAAACACTCAGACATTAACTTAGATGGTAAAAAAACACTTGCAGACGAGTGGATTTTAACACGCTTAAATGACACAATTCGTGAAGTCACACGTCTATTTGAAAAATATGAATTCGGTGAAGTTGGACGTATTTTATATCACTTCATTTGGGATGACTTCTGTGATTGGTACATTGAAATGTCTAAAATCTCAATGAACGAAGGTACTGAAGAAGAAAAACAAATGACGCGCTCAGTACTACTTTACACACTCGATAAAATCTTAAAAATGCTACATCCATTTATGCCGTTTGTCACTGAAGAGATTTACCAAGCAATTGATAGTAATCAATCAATTGTTGTTAGTGAGTGGCCAACAGTTGATGAGTCATTATCGAATGAAGAAAGTAACAATACGATGAGTTTACTTGTAGACATTATCAAATCAGTGCGTCAAACGAGAAATGAAGTGAATACACCACTTTCTAAACCAATCGATATTAAAATTGAAATTAAAGATAGTACAAGTCGACAATTAATCGAAGAAAACACACACTACATTACTCGATTTACTAATCCTGAAACTCTTGAAATTGGAGAAAAAATTAATATTGAAGACGACGCGAAAACTCAAGTCGTTAAAGGTGCGACAGTTGTACTTCCACTCGAAGGGTTAATCGATTTAGATGAAGAAATCGAACGTTTAGAAAAAGAACTTGAGCGTCTAGACGGCGAATTAAAACGTGTTAAAGGTAAGTTAAGCAATGAAAAATTCGTTCAAAATGCACCAGAAAAAATTGTAAATCAAGAAAAAGAAAAACAAGCTTCATATTTAGAACAATATGAAGATGTGAATTCGAGACTGAACGAGTTAAGAGGTAAGTAATATGAATTATGATGAAACATTAGACTGGATTCATAATAGAGGTAAATTCGGCATCAAACCAGGCGTAAAACGCATGGTTTGGATGCTCGAAAAACTCGGTAATCCAGAAAAGAAAATTACAGGTGTTCATATTGTAGGAACAAATGGTAAAGGTTCTGTCGTATCGTACATGAGAGGGGCATTAAATGATAATGACTACTCAGTCGGTACATTTACGTCGCCATATATTGAAGTATTTAACGAAAGAATTTCAATTAACGGCACACCAATTTCTAACGATGCACTTAGTGAAGTCGCGAGTATCGTTCGTCCTGTAAGTGAACAACTGACTGAAGAGACAGATCTCGGTCCAGCGACTGAATTTGAAATTATCACGACGATGATGTTTGTCTATTTCGGTGATATTCATCCTGTCGATATCGTTTTAGTTGAAGCAGGACTCGGCGCAACGCATGACTCGACAAATGTATTTAATCCTGTAATGACAGTTCTAACAAGTATCGGTAAGGATCACACTGATATTTTAGGTGAAACTTTAGTTGAAATTACTAAAGACAAATCAGGTGTAATTAAAGAAAACGTACCGCTTGTTTTTAGTATAGAAGATACAGAGTCTAAACATATCATCTATAAAGTGTTAGATGAAAAGCATGCCAAAGGTATCGAGCTTGGGCGAGATATCGTCTTACTCAGTAACAATCATGAATTCTCGTTTAAATATAAAGACTATGATTTTAATGATATACAATTAAAAATGCTCGGATATCATCAACAACAAAACGCAAGTTTAGCACTCACAGCACTACTTGAAATGCATGACTTAAAAATTGTTAATTTAGATATGAATAAAGTTGTGCATGGTGTTGAGTCTGTAACATGGCCGGGAAGAATTGAAATTCTCCAAGAAAATCCAACGATTATTATTGATGGCGCACACAATAAAGAAGCAGTTGATGTCTTGATTAAGACAATGAAAGAAAACTATTCGGATCGTAAAATTACTGTATTATTCTCAGTAGTAGAAGGAAAGCCGATTCAATATATGGTCGATGAATTAGAGTCTATCGCGGATAAATTTGTCGTTACAGAATTTGATTTTTACAGAAAGATGCCAATTGATAAGATTTTAGAATCAGTCAATCATGAAAATGTAAAACAAGTAGATGATTATATAAAATTTGTCGATGAATTTGACGGAGATGTATTACTTTGTACAGGTAGCTTGTATTTCATCAGTTATATTAAACAACATTTTTCTAATAAATAAAAAAATCCCAAATTAGATTTTCTAATTTGGGATTACTTTTTTACTCTTCTTCACGTATATATTTTTGTTCTTCTTTAGCGTCTTGTAGTTTTAACTCATCTAAAATTTCACGTAATAATAGTACTTCTTCAGCAACTTCAGGCTCTTCTTCTTTTTCTTCAAACGCACCAAACGTGACTTTGTTTACAATTTTAACAAACATAAATACTGCAAAACCGATAATTAAGAAGTCGATAATTGACTGAATGAATACTCCGTATGTCACACCGTTCCACTGCCAAGAAGACGCGAAATCTGTGTCACCAAATAATAGTGCAATTAATGGCATAATGATATTACCGACTAATGAGTCAACGATTTTACCAAATGCAGCCCCAATAACAACGGCAACTGCAAGATCTAATACGTTTCCACGCATCATAAATTCTTTAAATTCTTTAATCATATTTTCACCTCATAATAATATCTTTCTATTGTACACAAAAAAGACTTTAATGGCTATATAATTTTAATTATAAAGTAAAAATTATCATTATATAATTTTTTAATAACTAAAACTTATAGATAAACATAGATAGTTTGTATAAATAAATCATACATACAAGTTTAAAAAAATACTGAAAACAGTTACAATAAAATTAACGAACACATTCCGGGGGGAAATATAATGGCAAAAAATTTACAAGAAAATGCTAAACGTACATTGAATGTAAATGGTGAAGAAAAAACATACTATTCACTTAGATCTTTAACAGATGCTGGATATAGTGATGTTGAAAAATTACCATATTCAATTCGTGTACTGTTAGAATCAGTTTTACGTCAATATGACGGACATTCAATTCAAGAAAAACATATCGAATCACTTGCGAACTGGGACAAAGGTGATTTAGCAGGAAAAGAAGTTCCTTTTAAACCTTCACGAGTGATTTTACAAGACTTCACAGGAGTGCCTGCAGTTGTAGACTTAGCGTCACTTCGTAAAGCAATGAATGACAAAGATGGGGATATTCAGAAAATTAACCCAGAAGTACCAGTTGACTTAGTCATTGACCACTCAGTACAAGTTGACTCATACGGTACACATAACGCACTTCTTAAAAACATGGAACTAGAATTTGAAAGAAACAAAGAACGTTATGAATTTTTACGCTGGGCAGCTGAAGCGTTTGATAACTATCAAGCAGTACCTCCAGCAACAGGTATTGTTCACCAAGTGAACTTAGAATATTTAGCAAATGTTGTTCATGACCGTGAAAATGTTATCTTCCCAGACTCACTGGTTGGTACGGATTCACATACAACTATGATCAACGGGTTAGGCGTTCTTGGTTGGGGTGTTGGTGGTATCGAAGCTGAAGCCGGAATGCTCGGACAACCAAGTTATTTCCCATTACCAGAAGTTATTGGTGTTAAATTAACAAATCAATTACCTGAAGGTGCAACAGCAACAGACCTAGCACTACGTATTACTCAAATGTTACGTGAACACGGAGTCGTTGGTAAATTCGTTGAGTATTTCGGTGAAGGGGTATCTAACTTACCACTTGCTGACCGTGCAACAATCTCAAACATGGCGCCAGAGTACGGTGCAACAAACGCATTATTCCCTGTTGACGAAGAAACATTAAGTTACTTAAAACTTACAGGTCGTTCTGAAGAACATATCGACCTCGTTGAAAAGTACTTAAAAGAAAACGACCTATTCTTTAACGCAGAAAAAGAACCAGTATACTCAGAAGTACTTGAGTTAGATTTATCTACAGTAGAGCCTTCATTATCTGGTCCAAAACGTCCACAAGATTTAATCTTACTTTCAAATATGAAAGACGAATTTGAGGCTTCTGTAACAAGAGAAAATGGCAACCATGGTCATGGTTATTCTAAAGAAATTTTCGATCAAGAAGTTGAAGTTGAATATAACGATGGTGGAAAAGAGACACTTAAAACAGGTGACTTAGTCATTGCCGCAATTACATCATGTACAAACACATCTAACCCATACGTTATGTTAGGTGCCGGATTAGTTGCGAAAAAAGCAGTTGAAAAAGGGTTAACAGTACCTAAGCACGTGAAAACATCACTTGCACCAGGTTCTAAAGTAGTTACTGGGTACCTCGAAAACTCAGGGCTTCAAGAGTACTTAGATCAACTTGGATTTAACTTAGTCGGTTATGGTTGTACGACATGTATCGGTAACTCAGGTCCATTACGTGATGAGATTACAGAGGCGATTAGTGACAACGATATGCTCGTTTCATCAGTATTATCGGGTAACCGTAACTTCGAAGGGCGTATTCACCCATTAGTTAAAGCAAACTACTTAGCATCACCACAGCTTGTAGTTGCATATGCACTAGCTGGTACTGTTGATATCGATCTTTACAAAGATCCAATCGGACAAGATAAAGAGGGTAACGACGTCTTCATGAAAGATATTTGGCCATCTATCCAAGAAGTTAGAGATGCTGTACATGAAACAGTAACACCTGAATTATTCAAAAAAGAATATGAAACAGTGTTCACTTCTAACGAAACTTGGAATAATATCAACGTTACAGATGCACCATTATACGACTTTAATGAAGATTCAACGTATATTCAAAATCCAACGTTCTTTAATGACCTACCAGCAGAAGTGGACTCAGTAAAACCTTTAAACGACTTAAAAGTGCTTGCGAAATTCGGTGATTCAGTAACAACTGACCACATTTCTCCAGCAGGAGCAATCGGTAAAGATACACCTGCAGGTAAATGGTTAATCGAGCAAGGTGTTTCACCACGTGACTTTAACTCATATGGTTCTAGACGTGGTAACCATGAAGTAATGGTTCGAGGTACGTTTGCGAACATTCGTATTCGTAACCAAATCGCACCAGGTACTGAAGGTGGATATACAACATATTGGCCAACTGGTGAAGTAATGAGTATTTACGACGCTGCAATGAAGTACAAAGAAGACGATACAGGATTAGTAGTACTTGCTGGTGACGATTACGGAATGGGATCAAGTCGTGACTGGGCAGCTAAAGGAACAAACTTACTTGGAGTTAAAGCAGTACTTGCTGCATCTTACGAAAGAATTCACCGTTCAAACTTAGTGATGATGGGTGTATTACCGCTTCAATTCGTTGAAGGTAAAAACTCAGATGACTATGGTTTAGAAGGTAACGAAACGTTTAACATTCCTGTCGATGAAAATGTTAAACCAGGTGATATCATTACAATCACTGCTACAAAAGAAGATGGTAGTACTGTAGATATCGATGTGAAAGCAAGATTCGACTCTGAAGTAGAAGTTGATTACTATCGTAATGGTGGTATTCTACAAATGGTATTAAGAAAAAAACTTGCTGAATAATATAAAAGCCAAGACAAATGTCTTGGCTTTTTAATTTGAGCTTAAATTATTTTTAAAATAATTTAACTTTTGGCTCCGTTTTATTCATAATTCTTTTTATATTTGGTAAATGTTTATAGATGATAATAATTAATAATAGTAATGATACGAGCTTTAATGTTAAGTCATCTGTAAATAATGACAATATGAATAAAGTTGTGACACCGACGATACTTCCAAGAGACACGTACTTAGATATGTATAATGTAATTAAAAATGCAGTCAGTAAGATTAAAAATATTAATGGTTGAACTGCGAGTATAACTCCAGCACCTGTAGCAACAGCTTTACCACCTTTAAATTTTAAAAAGATAGAATAGACATGTCCAAGTGCTGCACATAGTCCAAATAAAATCAGTGGTAACTCTGTATTTGCTAACATTGCAATATAAACGGGTATCATACCTTTTAAAAAGTCTAAAATGAGTACGATAATACCAGCTTTTTTCCCTAAAATTCTAAACGTGTTTGTCGTGCCAATATTTCCACTACCATGATTTCTTATATCTATATCAAAAAATATCTTACCGATAATTAAAGCAAATGGAATAGATCCAATTAAATATGAAAGAATTAATAAAGCTATTGTTGAAAACTCCATATTTCACCCTCATTTTATTACTAGGTAATAATATATTAACATAAATTAATAAAATATTTTATTAATTTATGAAGTGTCAATAATATAATTATGTTAACTTTTATATATATGGTTTGCAAAATCATTTAAGTGCTATAAAATATAAGAAGAGATTTTTAATTCGAACGTATGTTTGTAGGAGGAACACTTTTGGCAAATTCAAATTATACGGATGATTCCATCCAAATTTTAGAAGGTCTAGATGCGGTTCGTAAACGTCCGGGTATGTATATCGGTTCAACGGACGCTAGAGGTTTGCATCATTTAGTATATGAGATTACAGATAACGCTGTTGATGAGATTATTAACGGCTTTGGTGACAAAATAGATATTACAATTCATAAAGACGATAGTATTACAATTACGGATAATGGACGTGGGTTACCGACAGGTAAACATAGTAGTGGTAAATCGACACCTGAAGTTATTTTTACAGTACTTCACGCTGGAGGTAAATTTGGTTCTGGTGGATATAAGACGTCAGGAGGACTTCACGGTGTTGGTGCATCTGTAGTAAATGCATTGTCTGAGTGGTTAGAACTAGAAATCTTTAGAGACGGTAAAAAATACTTTATGTCGTTTAAAAATGGTGGTCATGTAAACGAACCACTTAAAAAAATAGGCAATACAAACCGTACAGGTACGTCAGTAACATTTAAACCAGACCAAGAAGTGTTTAAGGCTGGTGTTCAGTTTAACTTTGAGACAATTGTTGAACGTATGAGAGAATCTGCATTTTTAGAAAAGAACTTAAAAGTATCTATTAAAGATGAAAAAACTGACCGTACTGAAGAATTTCATTATGAAGAAGGCTTAATTTCTTTTATCAATTTCTTACATGAAGGTAAAGAGAGTTTCGGTACCCCAGTTGCATTTAGTGGTAGCTATAACGGTATGCAAGCAGATGTTGCGTTCCAATACAACGATCAATATACGGAAACTGTCATGAGTTTTGTTAATAACGTCCGTACTAAAGACGGAGGAACACATGAGGTTGGTTTTAAATCAGCATTTACACGTATTTTTAATGAGTTTGCGCGTAAAATTGGCGAGTTAAAAGAAAAAGATAAAAATCTAGAAGGTAACGATATTCGCGAAGGTTTAACTGCGGTTATATCAGTTAAGATTCCTGAAGAACTGCTTCAGTTTGAAGGACAAACGAAAGGTAAACTCGGAACGCCTGAAGCGAGACAGTTAATGGATTACGTGCTAAATGAGAATTTACCATATGTATTAGAAGAAAACGGTGTTGTTTCTTCTGAACTTGTGAAAAAAGCAATTAAGGCAAGACAAGTTCGTGAAGCTGCACGTAAAGCGCGTGAAGATATGCGTAGTGGTAAAAAATCAAAACGTAAAGATGCGCTTTTATCTGGTAAATTAACACCAGCTCAAAGTAGAAATAGAAAGAAAAACGAACTGTTTTTAGTTGAGGGAGATTCTGCTGGAGGATCTGCGAAACTCGGTAGAGATAGAAAATTCCAAGCGATTTTACCGCTAAGAGGTAAAGTGATTAACACAGAGCGTGCTCGCTTTGAAGATATTTTTAAAAATGAAGAAATTAATACGATTATTCATACGATAGGTGCTGGAGTCGGTAACGAGTTTGACATTGACGAAGTGAATTACGACAAAATTATTATAATGACAGATGCTGATACAGATGGTGCACATATTCAAGTACTATTACTTACTTTTTTCTTTAATTATATGCGTCCGTTATTTGAAGCAGGTAAAATTTACATCGCGTTACCACCGTTATTCAAATTAGAGTCTAAACGTGGTAAGAAAAAAGATGTACGATATGTATGGACAGAAGAAGAACTACTTGAAATGAGAGAAGAACTAAATGATAACGTTGAAATTCAGCGTTATAAAGGTCTCGGGGAAATGATGGCTGATCAGTTATGGGAAACGACAATGGATCCAGAAAACCGTACGTTAATTCAGGTGCTCGTTGATGATGAGGCACTATCATTAAAACGTGTATCGACTTTAATGGGAGATAACGTTTCGATTCGTCGTGACTGGATTGAAGAAAATGTTAGTTTCACTTTAGGTGATGATATTTCTATTTTAGATAGTGATCAAATTGATATTTTAGAGGAGGGAGATAGTGATGCATAAACAAATTCAGCAATTAAAGCTTGAAGATGTAATTGGAGATCGTTTCGGACGATATAGTAAATATGTAATTCAAGACCGTGCAATCCCAGACGTTCGTGACGGTTTAAAACCAGTACAACGTCGTATTTTATACGCAATGTATAAAGATGGTAATACGTTTGATAAAGGATACCGTAAATCTGCAAAAACGGTTGGTAATGTTATTGGTAACTACCACCCACACGGAGAATCTAGTATTTATGACGCGATGATTCGTCTCGGTCAAGACTGGAAGATGCGTGAAGAACTCGTTCAAATACACGGAAACAAAGGATCGGTAGACGGTGACCCACCAGCAGCGATGCGTTATACTGAAGCTCGTTTATCTCATTTATCTCAAGAACTATTAAGTGATATTAATAAAGATACGGTAGATTTTATTGATAACTTTGATGATACGACACAAGAACCTACTGTATTACCCTCTAAATTCCCAAATATTTTAGTGAACGGCTCAACAGGTATTTCAGCAGGTTATGCAACAGATATTCCGCCACATAACTTAGAAGAAGTAATAAATGCAACACTTAAAGTGATTGATAAACCAACAGTTAAAATTGACGAATTACTTGAGATTATGCCAGGACCGGATTTTCCAACAGGTGGTATTATTCAAGGTAAAAAAGAATTAAAAAAAGCATATGAAACTGGACAAGGCCGAATCGTTGTTCGCGCTAAAGTAGATGTTGAAAAGATGCGTGGAGATAAAGTTCAACTAGTCATTACTGAATTACCATTTGAGATCAATAAAGCAAATTTAGTAAAAAAAATTGATGAAATTATTATCGATAAAGCAGTCGATGGTATGCTAGAAGTAAGAGATGAAACGGACCGTGACGGTTTAAGAGTCATAATAGAATTAAGAAAAGATTCTAATGTTAATGCAATTCTAAACTACTTATATAAGAAAACAAACTTACAAATTTCTTATAACTTTAACATGGTTGCAATCGATAATAGACGTCCTAAATTATTAAGTTTAAAAGATATACTCGTCGCGTATGTTGAGCACCAAAAAGAAGTTGTTTTAAGACGTTCTAAGTATTTACTCGATACGGCTTCAAAAAGAATGCATATTATTGAGGGCTTAATGCGCGCACTGTCTATTTTAGATGAAGTGATTCGAATAATTCGTGAATCAGAAAACAAGCGTAGTGCGAAAGAAAACTTAATGAATGCTTACGATTTCACTGAAAAGCAAGCAGAGGCAATCGTTATGTTGCAGCTATATCGTTTAACAAATACGGACATTGTTGATTTAGAAAACGAACATATCGATCTTGAATATGAAATTAATACATTAAAAGATATTATTGAAAATGAAAGCACACTTAAAAAAGTGATTAAAAAAGAACTTAGAGACGTTAAAAAGACATTTAAATCTGAACGTCTTACAGTGATTGAAGACCAAATAGAGTCACTTGAAGTGAGTCGTGAGATGCTTATTCGAGAGGAAGACACAGTAGTGACCGTCACTCGCGATGGTTACATTAAACGTACTAGCCCGAGAAGCTTTAGTGCAAGTCCTTTTGAAGAGCTCGGTAAAAAAGACGACGATGAGCTTTTATTCTTTAAAGAAGGTCATACATTAGAAACGTTACTCGTATTTACAAATAAAGGAAATTATATGATTATACCCGTCCATGAGTTAGAAGATATCCGCTGGAAAGATCATGGGGTTCATTTATCGAGTAAATATAATTTAGATAGTCAAGAGCACCCAATATTTGCGTATGAGATTGATTCGTTTGATATCGATGAATCGATTGTGATGACAACTAAAAACGGCCAAGTGAAACGTACGTCATTAAAAGACCATGAAATGACGAGAATTAATCGAGCGATTAGTGCGATTAACTTAAGTAAAGATGATGAAGTTGTCAGCGTTGATGTAGTTAAAGGTGAATCAAATATACTATTATTAACAAAACAAGGAATCTCACTTATGTTTAACATTAATGAAGTGTCAGACACAGGCCTTAGAACTAAAGGAGTTAAAGGTATTTCACTTAAAGAAAACGATGCGGTTGTCAGCGGAAACTTAACAACAAATCAAGATTACGTATTATCTGTAACAAACCGCGGAGCTGTGAAACGTACGAATCTTAAAGAATTTGAGATAGGTAAACGTAGTCAAGTTGGGCGAGCATTATATAAAAACGTGAAGTCAAAACCACATGAAGTATTACGTGCAAGATTATTTACAGAAGACTTTACAGTGTCATTAATAAGTGACGAAAATCGAGAAGATATACAAGCAATGGATATTCGTTTATCAGAAATGTATTCTAACGGATCATTTATAGTAGATGAAGACACATTTGGGGAAATAGATAAAGTTATATTTTCAATCTATTCTTAGAATGTAAAAAGGCGTTAACTTATAGTTAATGCCTTTTTCATGTTGTACTTTTTTAATAAGTGGTTTAAAGTAGATATATGTTAATGAAAAGGGGGAAATTAACATGCCAGAAAACAATAGTGAAAAGCAATTTTCAAGACGTGATTTCTTGAAAACAACTGGTGTGGCTACCGGTGGTATAATCGGTGGGTCATTACTTGGTGGACTTATTGGATTTAATTTAGATGGTGATAATAAGTCAGGTAGTGGCCAAGGCGGCGACAATAGCGGAAGCAATGGTGATAATCAAGCGGACACATTACCAATTGAAGATGCACGTACATATATTAGTCGTCAAGATGATTTTAAAAACTTAGCAGCAGCTGCTGACGTAATATATCCAGAGGATGATAATGGTCCAGGTGCGACTGAACTAGGTGTGCCATACTTCATCGATAGACAACTGTATGGTCACTATGGTCATAACGCAACTGATTACCGTCAAGGACCATTTGAACCAATGAAATCAGATACTCATGGTCGTCAGGAAAGAATTACACGTGGCGAAATGATGATTATCGGTCTTAGAAAATTAACTGATGTCAGTCAAGAAGAACATGACAAAAAATTCCATGAACTCGAAGAAGATCAGATGATTGACATCTTGAAAAAATTTGAATCAGGTGATGTTGATACACCAGGTATGCGTTCAGAAGCATTTTTCGGTTTATTAAGAGACCTTGTTATTGAAGGTGTGTATTCTGACCCAGCATATGGTGGTAACAGAAACATGGAAGGTTGGAAGATGATCGGATATCCTGGTCCACGTATGGGATGGGAAAACGATATTGCTTCAGAAGACTTCTTAGAATTAGAGCCTGAAAGTTTAAGAGATTACCAAGGAGGAGGCGTAACTTATGGCTAAGAAATTAGATAAAGTAGACGTAGTAGTCGTAGGTACCGGCTGGGCTGGCGGTGTTGTCAGTGCAGAAATGGCAAAAGCTGGTAAAAAAGTAGTTACACTTGAGCGTGGTGAAAACGCAAATCGTGAAGACTACATCGGTGTAAAAGATGAGTTACGTTTTGATAATAGATTCGAAATTATGCAAAACCTTAAAGGCGATACAGTGACGTCTCGTAACGAATTAGACGAAACTGCATTACCAGTTCGTACAATGAAAGACTTCCAACTCGGAGTAGACGTTGGTGGTGCAAGTGTGCACTGGGCAGGTTCTACATATCGTTATTGGCCGTATGACTTTGAAATTCGTAGTATGACAGAAGAACGCTATGGTAAAGATAAGATTCCTGAAGAAATGTCTATTCAAGACTGGGGAATTACTTATGATGAATTAGAGCCATACTATGAAAAATGGGAAAAAACTGCGGGTATCGGTGGAGAGCAAGACCCATTAGCTCCAGAGCGTAAAATGGAGTGGCCAAACCCACCAATGGAAGAAACTCCTCCATTAAAATTATTTAAAGATGCGGCTAAAGAATTAGGTTTACACCCATTCCAAATGGCATCAGGCAACATGTCTGCAAACTATGAGAACCCAGATGGTGAAAAACTTAATAAATGTATGTACTGTTCATTCTGTACGCGTGCAGGATGTGACTTTAGTGCGAAATCTGACCCACTAGCAACAGTTATTCCTACAGCATTAAAACACGATAACTTTGAGTTACGTACAAGCTCTTTAGCACGTCGTGTAATTTATGACAAAGATTCTAAAAAAGCTGAAGGTATTTTATATACTGACCTAGTAACAGGTGAAGAATACGAGCAACCAGCAGACGTTGTTGTATTAGCAGCATTCGCAATTTCAAACAACCGTCTACTTATGCTTTCAGATATCGGTGAACAATACGATCCAAAAACTCGTAAAGGTGTAATTGGACGTAACTTCAACGGTCAATATAACTCAGCGTTTAACGGTGCAAGAGGATTCTTCGACGATAAGAAGTTCAATCTTTACATGGGTGCAGGAGCACTCGGTGCATGCTTAAACGATTATCAAGCAGATAACTTTGATCACTCAGACCTCGACTTTATCGGTGGTGGATGTATCGAATTACGTCAATACGGATTTGGTGCGATCACTAGTGGACAAAACATTAAAGGCGACACACCAACTTGGGGTAAAGAGTTTAAGGAAGAGTCACTAAAATATGCATATAGTATGCTACATGTTTGGTATTCTGCATGTACTTTATCTTACTACCACAACTATACGGATTTAGATCCAACATATAAAGATGAGTTTGGTGATCCGTTACTACGCGTCACTTACAAATTCGGTGACAACGAACGCAACATCGCGAAGTTCGGTGTAGAAAGATGTCATGAAATCTTAGATGCAATGGGTGCAGACCACATCGAAGACGACGAAGTACCAGACGAATTTGACCACAAGTATCAAGGTGGACACTACACAGGTGGAGTTATCATGGGTGAATCAAGTGAAACTTCAGCAGTTAACAACTACTTACAAATGTGGGACGTTGATAACCTATTCGTAGTCGGTGGATCAGCATTCCCTCAATTCGGAGGACACCACCCAACACCAACAATCGGTGCACTCGCATACCGTGCATCAGAAGGTATTCTTAAATACTTAGACGACGGTGGCGGACAATTAGTAAAAGAGAAAAAAGCAGCAAAAGCTTAATATATTATTTAACCCCTAGAACTAGAAGACTAGTTTTAGGGGTTTTTGTAATGGCCAATTTTAATTAGCAAAAAGTAAAGGATTTTATTAATAATATTAATTTAATTAGCGAATTTATATTCATTTTACTTATATTTGTTAAATAAATCACTTTATCTAACAAAAATATGGATTAATCGATAAATATGTTAAATAAAAGTATTTAATTAACATATTCATGATTAGAAATTTTGTTTTTGTAAAATGAAAGGTATATGGATATGAAGCAATAGTTAAACCATATAAAAGAAATAATAACTTATGCTATTATAAACGGTAATAGTGTTTCTATAGAGGTGAATGTAGTGGGGAAGTTTTTAGATTTCTTCTTTTCTAAAAGAAGTCGTGAGGATCGTGAGCGTGATGGTGTTTTATCGCTTAGAGAGAAGCTCGAGAAAGATTATCGTGAAGATGGATACAATAAAATTCCGTATATTTCATCTGAAGGTGATGCGCATAATCTGTTAAAGCAAATTAAATTGTCTAACACGTTATTGCCGCATAAATCGTATATGACGTTTATTAATGATGACGAGTTAGTGTTCGGGCACGTCGTTATGCTTTGGTGGGTTAAGAATGTGAATCGTAAACGCGCACCGAAGTTCTTCTCACAGGAGTATGGTTTAAATTTTAAAGAAGAATTAAAGTGGTTAAAGACTTTAGGTTTTGTTGATGAAGAAAATGTGTTAACCAAAAAAGGTGAAGACATGTTGAATAGTCATACGGATATCATTGAACATCATAAAGAGAAATTTAAGTAAGGTTGCTAGGTTAATCTAAACTTATTTAACAAAAATTCTCGGAATATGATAGATATATCAGGATAATTAACATATTTTAGAATGTAGGACTGATTTTTGTTAAATATATCTTTTTATCTAACAAAATTGAAGGCAAATAACTAAAAAGTGTTAAATAAAACTGTTTATTTAACAAATATCATACTAAAAGCAATGATTATGTTAAATATAAGCACTTCTCACTATAAGAGAAGTGCTTTTTTACCGGTTATACCGATATTTTTACCACTTACGAACTTTTTAACTATAATTTTTAATTAAATTGTATACTGAATTTAGCAAGTGAGGGAGGGGCTGAAATTGAAGGTTAATCTTATTATTGATAGTAGTTTAGAAGAAGATGAAGTACAAGTACACGCGCAAAATGCTACTACTGGCGCACGGGTCTTGTCATATGTCGATCATTTTACAAAAGATAAGGAAAACATCACCGTGAAATCTGATGATGAATTTACCGTCATTAAAAAGATGGATATCGTTTGTGCGGAAATCCATAACAAAATCCTGACGATTTATACGAGTAAAGAAACAGTACAAACGTATAAAAGTCTCACGATGTTTTTAGATGAATTGAACTCGAATACATTTATGCAAGTATCGAAGTTTGAGTTGTTGAACATACAGATGATTAAAAAAGTCGAACCATCTTTTTCTGGGAATTTAATTGCAGTCATTTCGAACGGACAAAAGGTCAATATTTCAAGACGATTTGTATCAATTTTAAAAGAAAGGTTGGGGATTTAAATGTTAGGAAATGCATTAAAGTTTATGGTTCAATCTGTACTAATCGGGAGCTTTATCTATTTAGTTTCACTTATGATTTTAGACCCTTCGAAAGAAATTGTGTCAGTGTGGATCGCCTCTTTACTTATTGGACTTGCCTCTTGTGCACATTTAACTAAAATGCCACCACCTCTTGCTGGACTCATACAACTCGTTGTTGGTGCAGTTGCTTTCACTACTGTTGCGATCATGAACGGCTGGATTTCAGCAACTCTAACTGATATATCTTTCTATGCCGCTTCAATCGTTGTCATTATTTTAATCGTCCAAAGTATATTTATTATTATGGCAATTCGTGATAGTAAAGAAATTAACGAAAAATTAAATGATAAATAATATGCTTAGAGAACTTTTATATTGAAGGTGTTTCACGTTATACTAAATACTATACAAATATAACTAGGATGGTGCTTATGGGACTAAGAATTAATCATTTGACGAAAAAGTTCGGTGATTTTACTGCTGTAGATGATTTAAATTTTAATGTTCAAGATGGTGAAATGTACGGTTTACTCGGTGGAAACGGTGCAGGGAAAACGACGACGTTTCGTATGATTTTAAATATATTAAATCCGACAAGTGGCTCTGTGACGTTTAACGATAAAAAAATCGATTATAATTTTACGGATTATATCGGCTACTTACCAGAAGAACGCGGGCTACATCCGAAACTGACAGTCGAGGAACAAGTGCTTTACCTTGCGCAACTTAAAAACATGTCAAAACAAGATGCTAAAAAACAACTAGAATATTGGTTGGAACGTTTTAACGTATCTGAAAACATGAATAAGAAGATTGGTGCATTATCTAAAGGGAACCAGCAAAAGATTCAGCTTATTGCGAGTATTATTCATAATCCGAATCTACTTATACTCGATGAGCCGTTTTCTGGATTAGACCCGGTTAATGTAGAGTTGTTAAAAGAAGCTGTCAAAGAGTTAAATAAAAATGGTGCAACGATTATTTTTAGTACCCACCGTATGGAACATGTCGAAGAATTATGTGAATCAATTTGTATTTTAAAACATGGCACACAAGTTGCGGAAGGTTCGATTCAGTCAATTAAAGATGACTATAAGCAAAAAACGATATTAATTCGTGGTACGCATGACGTATCATTTTTAAAGGATTATCCAGGTGTTTTATCTTACAATGAGTCAAATGATTTAGTGACGTTAAAGATTGAAGATGAAACAATCGCGCAACCGATTTATGAGCGTATTACACCACTTGGTTACTTTAGTGAGTTTAGCGTAAAAGATCCGACATTAAACGAAATATTTATAAGTAAAGTGGGTGAGCGCGGTGAATAAATTTTTAGTGACGTTACTGTCGACGTATAAACAAAAGGTTAAATCAAAATCGTTTATAATCACGACATTGTTACTTATTGCATTCGTATTTGCAGGTATGAACTTCGACAAAATTTTAAATCTATTTGATAGTGAAGATGAAAAAACAGCCCTAACAATAGAAGCGACAGAAGAAGATAGAGAAGTTGTTACAGATGTCATTAAATCGTTCGATGATACGATTATTATAGAGTCAGAATCTAATAACGTACTAACAATTAACTCTGAAGATCTACCGATTAAAGCGACGTTAACTACTGACGAGGAATTATCTAACGATAACCGTCAAGCGATAGAAGTCGCACTCGATGAGTTAAATAAACTATACGTGTCAAATGCGATTGATATTTCTAAAGAAGATTTAGCTTTACTTGATTCAAGTGCAGATTTAACAGTAAAAAGTAGTGATCCTGACGATGAAACAGACGAAGCTGGATTTTTTGAAAGTGAGAACTTATTAAATATAGTCGTTATTTACGCTGTTATTATGCTTATGTTCTTTATCATCATTGGATATGCGAGTCAAATCGCAACGGAAATTGCTCATGAGAAATCATCACGAGTGATTGAAATGATTGTTTCAAGCATATCACCGACGCGTCATGTTTTAGCGAAAGTAAGCGCGATTATACTCGTATCTTTCACACAGATACTGATTGTGATTGGTTCAGGACTTATTGCATTTAAAATGTCTTCTCTAGAAGCAACATTATCAGACTTTGAACTAGTTTCAAATGAGCAAACTGTACCAATTATTGTTTACTCTGTCGTATTTTTAATACTCGGATTATTACTATACTTAATATTTGCAGCATTACTCGGATCATTTATATCACGTATGGAAGATTTACAACAAGGACTCATGCCACTCACATTTATTTCAATTGGTGGATTTTATATCGGTCTATTTAACATTATGAATAGTGACGGAACACTTCTTAAAATAAGTAGTTACTTCCCGTTCTTTACACCGTTTACAATGCCGGTGCGATTACTTAACTTAGATACATCGATGAGTGTAATATATATCGGCATCGTAATTCTCGCTATTTCAGTTGTATTGTTACTGTTCTTGACAACAACTGTATACAAACGCAACGTGTTAATGAATGATTCTAATATGTTAAAATCGATTAAAAAGATGAAAAACATGTAAAATAAATGCCGATGGGATATCCATCGGCATTTTGTTTAGTTAAATAAATTTTTAATTGAATCAATAAGTGATCTAAAGAAAGATTTAATTGACTCGATAAGTCCTTGTCCTTCTTCACTTTGAGAGAAATCTTTAATATCATTTCCTAAGTTTTTCGCTTGCTCTTTAGCATCTTTAAACGCGTCACTATCTTTAATTTGGTTAAGTAAGTCTTTTGAGCTATCTAAAATTTTACTTGCAGAGTCTTCATTAAAGAATCCGGAGTTTTTAATTTGAATGATAATATTAATAATCTGGTTTTTCTGATTATCTGTGATGACGTCTTGTAAACCGTTGTCTTTAAGTTTTTCATCGACAATTTGACGAACATCATCTTCAGTTAAGTCTTTACCATCGTTGATTTGGTTAATGATCGTAATTTTAATTTCAGTAATGGCTTTATTTAACTGAGATTCACTGTAGCCATCTTTACCTTCGTTTTCAGACGTGATATCTGAGATTGTGTTTAGTTCATCTTGAGCGTTTTTCGTATATTCAGTATTTAAACTTTCGCCTTGAACTTCGTATGCTTTATAGATTCCTGTTAACGCTGATTCTCCAGTAACGTCGTGTGGTGCAGCAATTGTTACGTCTGCATCAGTGACGCCAGCTGTGATTAGCGCGTTTTGGTAAGTCTCAGGGCTAATTTGTGTGATTTTACCGTAAGTTTCGTCGATGTCAATTTTTAACCCACCAGAGTTTTTCTCCATAATACGAATACTTGAGAATAAAATATTATCGTCGTATCTATAGTTAATATACTTTTCAGTATCATTACCGTAAACATAATCGACAATATCTGAATCTTTTGTACCAAGTAACTGAGTAATTTTTTCTTTATCCGGAGAATTTTCTAATCCCGCACCATATATCGTTACACTCTCTTTCCATTCTGAAGCAGCAAATGCTTTAGAAGATAAACTAAATGTAAGTAAAAGAGATGTTAAAATAAGTAACCACTTTTTCATAGTTCATACCTCTCATATATAAATTTGCTTTAAGAATACTATATTAACTAGCGATATACAAAAGATAAGGTATTTCATCTGAGTTAAAATGTGTTATCCTTATATAGAACATATGTTCGCTTTAAGGAGAGAACGCTTATGTATAACTATTATTTATGTCCAAAAAGAGAGATATTTTGTATCGATCAAAAAAGTTTTTTCGCGAGTGTATCTTGCTTGATGAACGGATGGGATCCAAAAACAACGTACCTTGCGGTCGTTGGTGATGTTGAAGAAAAGGGATCTGTCGTTTTAGCAGCGACACCAAAAATGAAAGAAATTGGTATTAAAACAGGGTCTAGACATTTCGAAGTTCCAAAAGCGGACCACATTAAAGTGATTAACCCATCGATGAAAACATATTTAACGTATTCAAAAAAAATAACTGAAATTGCGTTACAATATGTTGCGCCTGAAGATTTTCATCAATATTCTATCGATGAATTTTTTATGGATGTGACAGATAGTTATCATCTCTTTGCTGAAACACCGTATGAACTTGCAGAAATTTTAAAAGCACATATTTATAGAGAAACACTCATTGAATGTGCGATTGGTATTGGTGATAACGTTTTGTTAAGTAAAGTATCACTAGATATTGAAGCGAAAAAGATGCCAAATGGGATTACAGAGTGGCGATATCATGATATCGCTGAAAAGTTATGGCCGATTTCACCGCTTAGAAATTTTTTTGGTATTAATAAACGTTCAGAAAAGAAATTAAATCAGCGTGGTATTTTTACAGTGAAAGATTTAGCCCTTTACCCGGTAGAATATTTAAAAAAAGATTTCGGTGTGATTGGAATCGACTGGCATATGCATGCTAACGGTCTAGATTTTAGTAAGTTAAGCGAAAAATACAATGCAAAAAGTCCGACAATCGCTAAGAGTCAAATTTTAATGAGAGATTATGAGTTTCATGAACTATATGTCGTCATACTTGAACACGTCGATGAAGTTATTCATAGACTCCGGTTAATGAATCGTTTTGCACGCACGATTCAATTTCAAGTGACTACAAAATACGGTAAATCGTATCGTCAGCAGTTTACAATTGACGAAGGAACGCATGACGAGAACGAAGTGATGTTTGGTATTTGGATTCGTCTTAAAAAGATTGCAGATGAAAGTGCATTGTACCGAACGATTAGTGTAAGTTTAACGAACTTAATCAGCAACAAGTATATTCAAGGCAATTTGTTTAAAGAAAATGATGAAAAACGTGAACAATTATTAAAGACAATCGATGAACTAAAAATTAAATACGGAACATTAAGTGTGATGCGCGCGTTAAGTATGACAGAAGCATCGACGTTAAAACTTAGAGAGGGACTTATTGCAGGACATAAGCGCTAAAAACTTCACATAAATTATGCTATAATAATAGATTGGATATTCACTTAGAAATTTAGCTTTGAATAGAATAGAGTAGTGAAAAAATGCTATACTTTAAACGGAATTTAAAGAGAGCATTCGAAAAAGGATTGAAATTAATGGAGTTTGTAGAACTTACTGAAAGAGAATTTGAGCAATATACGACTGAACATTTTAGTCATTTTACTCAAACGTTAGATAATTACCGCTTAAAAGTAGAAGAAGGTACAAAGAGTTACTTCGTTGGTTTAAAACATAACGGTGAAGTAAAAGCAGCCTGTTTAGTTACGCTTGGCCGCGTTATGAAATTCTTTAACTTTGCGTATACGAATAGAGGACCTGTACTTGATTATTCTGATCATAGAATAGTTAAAGCATTTTTTAGAGGGTTAGAAGAATTTTTAAAAGATAAAAAGGTTGTTTATCTTCGTGTGGATCCATACGTCATTTTAAACGTGCGTGATCACGATGGTAATATTTTAGAAGAAAAAGAAAATGTGCAATTATTTGATTGGTTTAAAGAACTTGGCTACACACACGACGGATTCACTGTCGGATTTAGTAAAGACACTCAAATTAGATGGCACTCAACGTTAGATTTAAAAGATAAAACTGAAGAAGAAATCTTTAAAAATTTCGACCAACTACGTAAACGTAACATTCGTAGAGCTGAAAAAGATGGTATTAAAGTGAAATACCTCGGTTTAGAAGATATCGATATATTTACAGATTTTATGGAAGACACGAGTGAAATGAAAGAATTCTTCGATCGTGGACCTGCATTTTATAAATCTAGAAAGAAATATTTTAAAGATAATGTGATGATTCCACTTGCTTATGTCGATTTAGATGAATACGTTGATACTTTAGAAAAAGAAGTCGCTAAAATGCAAAAAGATTTAAATAAAGCAAAGAAGCAAGCAGATCGTCATCCAGATAATAAAAAAGCACAAAATAAAGTGAAAAACTTTAACGAACAACTCGCTAATATCGAGAAGAAATTTAATGAAGGGGTTAAACTACGTGAAACCCACGGTAAAGAACTCCCAGTTGCAGCGAGCTATTATATTAATACACCACACGAAGTTGCATATTTAGCAGGAGGCACTGCAAATGAATTTAGACACTTTGCTGGAAGTTACGCAATTCAGTGGGAAATGATTAAATACGCTTTAGAGCATGATGTAGACATTTATAACTTCTATGGTATTAGTGGTAAATTTACTGAAGATGCTGAAGATTACGGTGTCATCCAATTTAAAAAAGGATTTAACGCAACAGTTAACGAATATATTGGTGACTTTGTAAAACCAATTAACGGAACATTAGATAAGTTATATCACTTATTAAAAAGGTAGGAAGATAATATAATGAAGTTCGTACAATTAACTAATAAAGAATATGCAGATTTTATAGAATACGGAGGACACGAAAGTGCCTTCTTCCAGATGATTGAAAATAAAGATAACCGCTTAAATGACGGGCGTTTTGAAGTAGAATTACTCGGGTTAAAAGATAACGATGGAAACGTCTTAGCAGCAGGTTTATTTACAAAAGAGCCGACAATTTTAGGCAAATATTTCTATTATTCTAACCGTGGACCTGTACTTGACTATGATAACTTAAGTTTAGTACGTGCATATTTTGCTGGTTTAACTGAATATTTAAAAGAAAATAATGCGTCTTACGTAAAGGTTGACCCGAACTGGATTTATAAAAAATACGATAAGGACGTCGAGCCGTATAATGATTACGAAAATCGTGATGAGGTTATTCAGTTATTAGAAAATATGGGTTACGTTCATCAAGGATTTACAAGAGGTTACTCAAATACGTCACAAGCACGCTGGATGAGTGTCTTAGACGTGAGCAAATTTAAAAATGAAGATGAATTAGTAAAATCTTTTGATAACTTACGTAGAAGAAATATTCGAAAAGCAAAACGATTTGGAGTTAAAGTTCGTTTCTTAGAAGTAGATGAAATGGATATCTTTGTCGATATGTACTTACACACTGCAGAGCGTCAAGATTTCTTCGTGAATGAAGACCCTGAAAAGTACTTTAAGCAGTTTAAAAAAGCATATGGCGATAAAGTACTTGTCCCACTTGCTTATATTGAATTAGATCAATTTATCGACCAAACTGAAAAAGAAATTGAGAAATTAGAAAAACAAAAAGAAAAGCAAGAACAAAAAGAAAACCAAAACAAAAAAACATTAAATAAAATTAAAGAGTTAGAAAGAAATATTGAAGGTCACGTAAACGATCTTGAAAAATCGAAAGAATTTAAAGAAGTACACGGTAACGTATTAAATCTCGGTAGTGGAGTATACTTTGTAACACCTTACGAACTCGTCTATAACGCAGGAGCGTCAAGTGAAGAGTTTAATATGTTTGTAGGACCATATATGATGCATCTTGAGATGATGAAACATGCAATGGACCACGATATTGCTCGCTATAACTTCTACGGTGTATCCGGTGACTTTAGTGAAGACGGAGAGGACTACGGTGTATACCGCTTCAAACGTGGATTTGATGCTGAAATCGAAGAGCTTGTTGGTGACTTTGTGAAAGTGATTAATCCTGTTGTTCATAATGCGTTTAAAGTAAAAGTGAAATTAGAGCAAAAACTCGGTAAAAGATAGTAAAGGGTGCGAGTCTAATGAAAGTTGAAGAAATTTCTGAACAAGAATTTTATACGTTTATGAAAAACTATAATGATATGTATCATTTTATGCACGACGAATTATATTATGATTATGTTAAAGAGCATACAAAAACATATTTACTCGGCTTAAAAGAAGAAGCAAATCTTATCGGCGTATCATTAATTAGTGAGTATCCTTTTTTAAGATCATTTAACGCGATGTCTACGCATTCTGGTCCTGTGATTGAAGACTTTACAAATGAAAAGTTAGAACGCTTTATAAAAGGAATTGATGATTTCGCAAAATCTAAAGGTGCAGTTACTCTTACATTTTCTCCGTATACAATCTATCAAATGAGAAATAGAGATGGGAATGTAATAGAAAATGATCCAAAAAATAACAAAGAAATTATAAGGATATTCTCTAGAAATGGATTTAAACACCACGGATTTACGAGACAAATGATTTTTGGAGAAAGTATTAGATTTCTATCCGTTGTAGATATTAGTGGTAGTCTAGATGAAATTTTAAAAAATATGGACCGCACAACTCGTTACAATACACGCCAAAGTGAAATGCTGCCGTTAAAGCTTAAATATCTTGATGAATCAGAATACGACCGCTTCATAGAAATCTATAAAGATACAGAGGCGCGACTAGGATTTGACGAAATTCCAGAGTCGAGAATTAAAGCACAGTTGAAAAGTTTACAAGATAAGTCGTATATCGTGTTATCACAAATTGATCTTGATCAATATATCGATGAGTTAACGAAAGAGTTAAAAGAATTAACCGAAGCGCTAAAAGAATTAGAACAAAAAGAAACGATTACGCGCGGTGAAAAGAAACGATTAAATGAACAAAAAAATCTCGTGAAAAGTAGAGAGAAAAGACTTAGAGAAGCTGAGAAACATCGAGACGAATATGGCGGTTTAATCGACTTATCTGTCGGTATGTATTACTACAACAATAATGAAATGGTCTATTTATACAGTGGTAGTTATCCAGAACACTCTCAGTATTTAGGAACAAACTTCGTGACATGGGAAATGATTAAAAAAGCAAAAGAACTTGGTCTTGAGCGTTTTAATATGTTTGGAATCACAGGTAACTTCCATGAAGACGCAAGTGATTACGGTGTATTTAGATTTAAACAAGGATATAACGCATCAATCGAAGAACTACCTGGAACATTTTCAATTGTAAATCGACCAGTCATTTATAAAGCGAAAACCTTAATCGATAAAGTAAGATAAAAAGAGAAGCACAACTAGTGCTTCTCTTTTTGTATTGGACGTGATTTGATTCGTTATCATAAGAGTTGGTGTAATAGGTAACTATTACTTATGATAAATCACCCGCTAACCAAAGAGATAGTGTAATAAGATACTATTACTTATGATAAATAGTCCGTTAACCAAAGAGATAGTGTAATACCACACTATGACTTGCGATAAATAGCCTACTAACTGAAGAGATAGTGTAATATGATACTATCATTTATGATAAATAGCCCGTTAACCAAAGAGATAGTGTAATACCACACTATGACTTGCGATAAGTAGCCCACTAACTGAAGAGATAGTGTAATAAGATACTATTACTTATGATAAAACACCAACTAACCAAAGGGATAGTGTAATACCACACTATGACTTGCGGTAAGTCGAGTTATGATCATGTTCTTTATCGAATATCTCTTGTATATTTTTAAATGCTCTAGAGTTTTTAAGACTACTATAGATGACTACCGCGATGATTCCACCGATAATTGTCGCTCCGACGAATCTCGGTGTGTATAAAAACCATACTGCGTTTGAATCAAGATCCATAAAAATTTTCATAACTGGTACTGAAATAATCGAACCGATAATTCCTGTGCCGACAAACTCACCGAACCATGCACCGAAGATTGATTTTGATAATTTATAGCCAATTCCAGCTAAAATTGCACCAAAGACCGCACCTGTTAGTGCTAGCGGTGGAATTCCGAATATAATCATTCTTAAAATCGCTGTCACAAGGGCAATGAGTGTCACGTAAAATGTACCAAAAGTTGCAAATATAATGTTAAAGACTGTCGACATTGGTGCCATACCTTCAATTCTAATAATTGAAGACAATACAGTATTTAACGCGATACATACAGCGAGAATTGTAAGTTTTTTTGTGGACATACTATAATTTAATCCAATCTTCTTGTTTATATGCCATATCAAAGAATAAGTACTCGAATCTAACACTCATAAAGAACGCGTTTAACATTCTTTCTTTTTGGTCATCGTTTGCTTTGTCGTATAATTTATCGCATAAATCGATATGTCTTTCAGTTAAATTGTTAAACTCGTCTGTGACGTACGTATCAATCCAGCTTTGATAAATTGGTACAGGTGATTGATGTTTAATTAATTCTGCACCGATATCTTGGTATAACCACGGGCATGGTAATAGTCCAGCAACCGCAACACCGATGTAATCTTCAGATTCTACAATTTGTCTATACATATGAGCAATGTAATGATCTGCAGTTGGTGCAATTTCTGTGTTATCAAATTCTTCGTCTGTAATGTTTTTTTCTTTAAAGAACTCTTCACGAACTGCAATTTCTCCTGCTTCTAGGTCTTCTTTGTTTTTAAACATAATATCTTTTACTTCGTTGCTTTCTGCACGGTCTCCAATTTCTCCAAAAAGACGAGAAAAGTGGATTAAGTAGTAACCATCTTGAATAAGATAATATCTAAATGATTCCTCACTTAATGAACCATCTGCCAAGCCAGTCACAAATGGATGATTGTGACTTCCATCCCAAAATTGTTTTGATAATTCGCGAGCTTTCTCACTGAACTTCATATTAAATATTCTCCCTTTTATTTGCACAAAAAAAGCTCCGTTAGAGGAGGCTTGTGAAATAAATGCATGCGAAATAAACATGATATACACAACACCTACGCTAGTATTACCTAGATCAGATTGTGGGTCAGGTCTTACCTTTCTCAGCCGAAGCTCCCCATGTGCTTATATTTGATTACAACTGAAGTGTACTATAGTTTTTATCTTTTGTCTTATAAATATAAAATAAAAATTGTTGACAACTGAATATTTAGTCTTTAGTATAATATATACTTATTCGTAAAAGTAAAAATAGTAGCTGTAGCACTCAGAAAACATGTGGTTGATGGAAACATGTACAATATTATTTTGAATTGGGCGAATAATAGTTAACTTAATAATAAGAGAAGCAATTAAGGTGGCACCGCGAAATAATATCGTCCTTACGAATTATTCCGTGGTGCTTTTTTAGTTGAATGAGTGAACAGTTTTACTGTTAATATAGGTGGCACCGCGCATTTTGCGTCCTTTTTAGGATTCAAAATGTGCGTTTTTTATTAGGGAGAGTGATGACAATTTTATTAAATACATATTGTGAATTTAAATTTAAACGATGGCGTCATCGTGATAAATCTAAATAATATTAAATTTAAGGAGAATAAAAACATGAATACTATTAATAAAATTCAAACTGAAGCAGATCAAAACGGATTTTTCGGAGAATACGGTGGTGCATTTGTACCTGACGCATTAAAGTCAGCGATGGCAGAGTTAAAAGAAGTATATAACGAATTAAAACACGATGAATCATTCCAAGAGGAATTGAACTATTATTTAAAAGAGTATTCAGGTCGAGAAACGCCACTTACATTTGCAGAAAATTTAACAACAACACTCGGCGGCGCTAAAATCTACTTAAAGCGCGAAGATTTAAACCATACAGGGGCACATAAAATAAACAATGCAATCGGGCAAGCGTTAATCGCAAAACGTATGGGTAAAAAACGACTCGTCGCTGAAACAGGCGCAGGGCAGCACGGTGTTGCAAGTGCAACAGTTGCAGCAATGTTTGATATGGAAATCATAATTTTTATGGGTGCTGAAGATATGCGTAGACAACGCTTAAACGTTTTTCGAATGGAGTTACTCGGTGCAAAAGTTGTCGCAGTAGAAGAGGGCAACCGTACGTTAACTGAAGCAGTCGATGCTGCACTTGAATACTACGTTGAAAACGTCGATGACACGCATTACTTACTCGGAAGTGCATTAGGTCCAGATCCATTTCCAACAATTGTCAGAGACTTCCAAAGTGTTATAGGGCAAGAAATCAAAACTCAAATATTAGAAAAAGAAAATAGACTACCTGATGCTATAGTGGCATGTATTGGTGGCGGATCAAATGCAATTGGTACAATGCATCCATTTATCCTCGATAAAGACGTTAAACTATATGGCGTTGAAGCTGCAGGTAAAGGATTTGAAACAAATAAACACTCAATGGCAATTAATAAAGGAAGTATTAACGTATTACATGGGACAAAAATGTATATGACTAGTGACGATGCCTACAGTATCTCTGCAGGTTTAGATTATCCAGGAGCTGGACCTGAACATTGCTATTATCATGATATTGGACGTGTAACATACGAATACGCAACAGATGAAGAAGCACTAAATGCATTACAAATACTATCTAAAACAGAAGGAATCATTCCTGCGTTAGAAAGTTCACATGCAGTTGCATATGCATTAAAACTTGCACCAACGATGGCTAAAGATGACATACTCGTCGTGACAATATCAGGCCGTGGTGATAAAGATATGGAACAAGTTATGGATTATTTAAATAAATAAGCAAAATGTATTCATCTTTAGTCGAAAGATTAAAGATGAATACATATATTATGTAAACTTTATAGTGAATAATAAAACATATAGCAATAGATTATATAAGTAAACCTTAATATAACCATATATAAAGTATTTAATATAAATAGCTGTAACTTAATGTAATTCATAAGAAATACCATATGTAATCATTAAGATTAGCTTAATTTATGAATTAATTACGTATAAAATCTAATTTTAATATATTTATATTAAATCCGTATCAATATATGAATTGATATATAATATAAGTTTCAATCCATAAAATTAACAAGAAGATATTTTTATTTACAAAATTAACATGAATTACAGTAAAAATGATTACATTTAAGCAGTCTAAAAATAAGCCAAATTTAGTGCTTTTTGACCGTTTTTAGACCCTAAAGTTTACATAACATATATTATAGGAAGTTGTATTATAAACGATAAAAGTCCTCTCTTCTACCTTGATTTATTAGTATTTATCTTGTATTTTGCATGTTTTTTAAAGTTTCTTTTATTTTCTGTCTAATATGTAAGAAATTAATAAATATTTTACGTTTAGTTTTATCGATAATAAAAATAAACAGCACTTAAATTTTAAATAAGTGCTGTTTATCTATATCTACTAACTTATTGTCACTTTATATAATATATTAATCGTACATTTCTTCTTTACGTCTCGCATACTCTCCTGAATCATATGCGCGTTGTGCAATCTTACCATCTTGGTATTTCGTGTAAATATAAAGAATCATCGCTATCCATATAAATGTAAAATCTATAAATTCGTCCATACTAAATTGCTCTTTAAAGATAAATATATAGTGCTTTTTTGCACTCACACTAAATAATAATAACGGAATAATTATTACTGCACCAGACAATAGTAGCCGGTACGTCGATGTGGTATATCCAATATTAAATTTTTTCACTTTAAAACCCCTTATATTCGCGTAAACATACGCATATAAAGGGTTCTGAACGCGTTTAAAGAGTTCTTAAAAATACTATTCGTTTGAGAACAAGATTAATTTTAATACTAGATTCATAACTAATCAATAATATTCTTAAATTCATTAGACGATTAGTTTAAAAGTGTTTAAAATTGAAGAAACAGGAGGTAAATATAATCAAACTCGGTATTGTTACTACACCAAATGAACAGACTCAATTATTATTAGATGATTTAGCTGATTTAGAAAATAAATTATCCAATAAATTAAATAAAAACGTGAAAATCGATTATAAAATAGATCCAGTTATCGGAACCTCAGAAGATATCGAAAACGGACGACCTAAATTAGAAAAAATTAGAAAAGAAAATAATTGGGATTATTTAATAAATATCACCGACCTACCTTATATTGAAAAAGGTAAAACATTAAAATATTTACTAAAAGATAATATAATGACGATATTTATTCCAGCATTAGGATTTTTTAATTTAAAAAATAAACAACTATCAATGTTAGAAGACTTTTTAAAAAATGATATTTTAAATAAAGAAAATCCAACGACTAATCGATTAAAATTAATTATTGGTATGACCCTATTAAACAAACCATGGAAAGGCGTTGGAAACTTTAAAACAATTATATCTCTCGCTTTTGCGACGGGGACTTATATTTCTATATTCTCAATGCCTTGGGAATTGAGTGTCGTATATAGTAAAACACGACTCACTATTCTCTCGTTACTCGCAATTATTGGTATGATTATATGGTTAATATATGCTCATAAATTATGGGAGAAAAAATCAAGAGTAACTGATGAGAAATATAGAAGTATTTATAACCTAACGACATTCTTCACTTTATTAATTACGACAGTTATTATATATTCCATCAACGTCATATTACTTACAGTTAGTATTTCTCTATTTGTGCCGATCGAGTTATTTTTTGAATCGACAAGTGCGAACAAAGATTCAATTATTTCCTACTCATTGAGACTTGTTTGGTTTGTTGCTTCACTTACAATTTTAGCAGGAGCATTTGGTTCTACAGTAGAGGATGAAAATAAAATTCGGTTTATAACATATTCTTATAGACAAAATTACAGATATAATATGATAAAAAAAGAACAGGAGGAACAAGATAATGACTAATCAATTGATTGGACTTGTGACTTCTACGGGGTATGCGTCTAAAATTGCTCAAGATGTACAAGATAGTTTAGATATTGAAAATATTGAATTTGATATAAAGTCGAAACAATTTATTGAGAAAGCATCGAATCTAGCAGATATATATGAAGCGGTTGAAGAAATGATTGACAATGAAAAGTGGTCAAAAGCTATTATCATGACAGACTTACCCCTATTTGATAACAATAGGACAATTGCTGTTGATATAAATAACGATTATAATATTTCAATGATTTCACTTCCGGCATTTGGTCCGATATTTATATCAAAAAAATTAAAAGAAACAATTGAAAATCTAGTTTATCAAATGAATGAAACAGAAAATGATATCGATCTATATAAAGATAAAACTACGAAAGAGTCTAATATTAAAGTGAGGAAAGATCGTAAACCGCACGAAAGATTTTTATTAAAAGATAATAACTTTTTCAAGTTATTTGTAACGATGACACTTTTAAATAACCCACTCAATATGATGAGTAGTTTAAGCAGTGTAGTTGCTGTCGCTTTTACAACTGGTGCGTTTGGTATGGTATTTTCGACGATGTGGAATTTATCGAATTCATTTAGTGTCGAAAGAATGATTTTAATTAATTTAGTTGCAATTATTAGTATGACGACATGGATTATGATTGCACACGATTTATGGCAAACAACGAATAATAAAGATGAAAAAGAAATTATAAGACTTTATAATTTAACAACATTAAGTACACTAACGATATCGATTATAACGTTTTATATTATTTTATATTTAATGTTTTTAATCGCATCTATTATATTATTACCAAGTGAATTTTTACCATCTCAGATTACTGTAATTGAAACGGACAAAGCTGGTTTAACAGTTTATCTAAGAATCGCCTGGTTTGCAGCGTCTATAAGTACGTTTGCAGGTGCAATTGGTGCCGGATTAGAAAGTAGAAATAAAATACGAGAAAGCACATATGGATTTAGACATTACCGTGCACAAAATACGAGAGAAGATTAAATTTTCAGTCTTCTCTCTTTTTTTATACAGAAATCAATGTATAATAGTGATATAGTTCGAAATTCGAAAGGATGATAATATGTCGCTACCATTAAGAAGCGAAGTAAACAAAAAGTATACTTGGGATTTAACAGATTTATGTAAAAATGATGAGGAAGCTAAAGAAAAAAGTGAATCATTAAGGCAAGAAATAGAATCTTTTAATAGTAAATATAAAGGTCATTTAGAAAGTGTAGAAACTGCTCTTGATGCAATTGATGATTATCGTAAATTACTGGAAGACTTAGTTATTATAAGTACATATTCAAATTTAAAATTGTCGAGTGACCAAGGTGATGGTGATGCACAGAAGCTAGCAGGTATTATCGGTACAACTTCTACTCTATTCTCAACAGAAACTTCATTTTTAACGAGTGAATTACTGAATAATGATGAGTCTTTCTTAAATGAAATAAAAGATAACAAGAAAGAATATACAGGGTTTATAGATGAATTATTGAGAGTTAAACCATATCAATTAGATCCAAACGTGGAAAAAGCACTCGCAAGCTTTAATAACGTTTTTAGTGGACCTTATGAACTGTATTTAAAAACGAAATTACTAGACTTAGACTTCGGTTCGTTTACCGTAGATGGTAAAGAATATCCACTTTCTTATTTATCGTTTGAAGGTGAATTAGAATCTCACCGTGACGAAACAGTTAGACGTACTGCGTTTAGACAGTTTAGCGATGTATTAAAGAAATATGAAAATACAACTGCTGCGACGTACGATTTACATTTAAAACAAGAAAAAGCTGAAGCTGATTTAAGAGGTTTTGACTCTGTCATCGATTATTTACTTCATGAACAAGACGTATCTAGAGAATTATACGACCGTCAAATTGATACGATTATGAAAGATTTAGCACCACATATGAGACGTTACGCAAAACTTTTACAAAAAGAAAATAATATTGAAAATATGAAGTTTGAAGACTTAAAAATTTCACTAGATCCAGATTCAGAACCAGAAATTACAATTGAAGACTCTCGTAAATATATACTCGACGGCTTAAGTATCATGGGTGACGATTACATCAATATGATTAATCGATCTTATGATGAAGGCTGGATTGATTTCGTATCAAATAAAGGTAAATCAACAGGCGCATTTTGTTCAAGCCCATACGGTGTACACCCGTACATCTTAATTACCTGGACGTCATTGATGGAGGAAGTATTTGTACTTGCACATGAACTTGGTCATGCAGGTCATTTCTATAATGCAAATAGAGAAAACAACATATTCGATACACGCCCTTCTCTATACTTTATCGAAGCACCATCAACTTTAAACGAAATGCTAATGGCTAACCATTTATTGAAAACAAGCGATAATAATCAATTCAAGCGCTGGGTTATTAGTTCTATAATATCAAGAACGTATTACCATAACTTTGTTACACACTTATTAGAAGCGGCGTATCAACGTGAAGTTTATAAGTTAGTAGACAACCACGAAACAGTTACAGCTCAAGATTTAAATCGAATTAAACGTGAAGTATTAGAAGAATTCTGGGGAGATGACGTAGAAATTACTGAAGGTGCAGAACTCACTTGGATGAGACAACCACACTACTACATGGGATTATATCCATATACGTATTCTGCAGGTCTTACGATTTCAACAGAAGTATCTAAACGAATTTTAAACGAAGGACAATCTGCAGTAGATGATTGGCTAGAAGTATTAAAACTTGGCGGTAAGAAAAATGCAGTAGAACTCGCAAAACATGCAGGTGTAGATATCACAACATCAGAACCACTAGATAATACGATAAAATATATTGGTGAATTAATTGATGAACTAGAAAGATTATCATAAGTATTATACCCCTTATCCCTTGATATAATAAGTATCAAGGGATATTTATTTGACTAAATCAACTAATAAATATTATCATTGACTTAGTCAAATATAATAGAAGGTGATTGTATGGACGTAGAATTTATTAGTGAATTTGAAGATTTTAATGAGTTTTTAAACAAATTAAATAATGAATTAAAATTTTCAAATAATAACTATAATCAAGCACAAATTGAAGTGCTAAATTTTCTATCAAACAACAAAGATGTTACTGCAAAACAGATTGAAGAGGTATTAAATATCGACAGAGGGTTTTTAAGCCGTACTCTTAAGAGTTTGCAAAATAATAAACTTTTAAAGAAAACACAGTCAAAAAAAGATAAAAGAATATACATACTAAATATCAGCCCAAAAGGTAAAGTTGTATTAGAAGAATATCGTTCTTTAAAAATAATAAAGTACGATGAAGTTTTTGATCACCTTTCTGAAGAAAAGAAAGAAGAGTTTATAGAAGTACTAAAACAGGCGATGCAGATTTTCAATAATAAAAGTTATTCACCTATTCTATTAGAAAATGAAAGTACTTTAGAATACGTATTTAATAAAGATAATGTAGTATGGCAAGCTAAAAATGATAAACACATCATTACTACTCTACTTTATAAACGTGTAAATGAATGGACGGTAGAGTTGGAATTCATATCTCTAGTTGAAGATTTAAAAATCTTTAAAGATTTAGTCAAAAAAGCAGTGAATTATGCATATGATAACTTTGAAAGTCATTTAATTATGTATGTAGATTATAATCATAATAAGTATATTTCAATAATGTCAGATTTAGATTTCATAGAAACTGAAACACTAGAGAATAAAATAAGATTTGATCTCTTCTTATAAAGTTAACATAATAATATTATAGTAAAAAAAGAGCGTTTATTCACGCTCTTTTTTAATGTATGTGCCCTCTTTATCTTGAGTAATTTTTCCTTCTTTCATTAACCCACCAAGCGCACGTTTAAAACTTGCTTTAGAAATATTAAATATCTCTTTGATGTCCTCTGGTGATGATTTATCATTATAAACCATTGATCCACCATTCATGAGTAAATATTCATAGATTTCTTCAGCATCTGTATTAATTTTTTTATATGCTTTTTCTATAAAAGAGCCGTTCATCTCATTATGCTCATTAAACCCGATAACTCTGACTTTTACTGCTTCACCGAGTCTTGGCTCTTCTTGACGTTCTGATTCATGGACAAATACTTTGTACCCTTCATTCGTTATTAAGAACGAACCAACTTTAAGTAATCGATATGGTCTCGCGTCTAACCAAGTATTACGATGGAGTTTAAATGCTTCTTCGTCAAATGGTTGTGACATTTCTCTCGCCTCAGTTTCAGTGATTAAGCGTCCGTATATTTGGTTGTCACTTTCTACTCGAAGTGTTGCCATAACTTTATCACCTGGTTTTGGCCATACTTTTTTTAGTTTTGGTAAGTCTTCATAAGGAATTAAAAAATCCTTTGGAGCATCTATATCGATGTAAACACCATCATATGTGATTTCACTTACTGGCACAAAGTCAAACTTGTCTCTTGTGATTTTAGGTATGACCGGTGAAGCGAATAATTCTCCACGTGTATTTGGATAAATAAACGCTGGTACGTCTTGGCCAATTTCATATTCTTCTTTTTGTAATGATTTATTCATTCGAATTATTTCGTTATCTTCAGTTTTAAAGTATAAAGTTGACCCTTCTATTTTATCTAACGTTAAAAATTGAGTCGTTCCTGATAATCTATTCATAAAATCTCCTAATCTATCTTATAATATATTAATCATAGCATATGTATAGTATAATTACGTGTATTAATAATTAAGGAGAATGTACATGTTACAAGTTAGTGATGTGAGTTTACAATTTGGAGATAGAAAATTATTTGAAGATGTAAACATAAAGTTTACCCCTGGTAACTGTTACGGACTTATCGGTGCGAACGGTGCTGGTAAATCAACGTTTCTAAAAATATTATCTGGAGAAATTGACTCTCAAACAGGTCACGTGACAATGGGTCCTAATGAACGTATGGCGTTTTTAAAACAAGATCATTTCCAATATGAAGACGAAATAGTTTTAGATGTTGTACTTATGGGACACGAGGAGTTATGGCAAATCTCAGAAGAAAAAAATGCTATTTACATGAAACCTGATTTTAATGATGAAGATGGTATGCGTGCTGCTGAACTCGAAGCTTTGTATGGAGAAAAAGGCGGTTATACTGCAGATAGTGATGCAGAAAACCTATTACATGGTTTAGGTATCGGGCAAGATCTTGTACATAAAAAGATGTCGGAGTTAGAAAACAGCCAAAAGGTAAAAGTGTTACTCGCTCAAAGCTTATTTGGTAATCCAGATGTATTACTACTCGATGAGCCGACGAACGGTTTAGATATTAAAGCCATTCAATGGTTAGAAGAATTTTTAATTAACTTTGAAAATACTGTAATAGTTGTATCCCATGACCGTAACTTTTTAAACAATGTCTGTACACATATCGCGGATTTAGATTATGGTAAAATTCAACTTTACGTTGGAAACTATGATTTTTGGTATCAATCAAGTAAACTTGCTAAAGAGCTAATGCAAGAACAAAATAAGAAAAAAGAAGAACGTATCGCTGAATTAAAAGAATTTATTGCGAGATTTAGTGCGAACGCTGCAAAATCTAAGCAAGCAACAAGTCGTAAAAAAATGTTAGATAAAATTGAACTTGACGACATAAAACCATCAAGTAGACGTTATCCATACGTCGGATTTAGTCCTGAAAGAGAAATCGGTAATGATTTATTACAAGTTAAAAATTTATCTCACTCTATTGATGGAAAAGAAATTTTAAAAGACGTCAATTTTACTATTAACCCTAACGATAAAGCAGTTATCGTTGGTGACAGTGAAATCCAAAAGACTGTACTACTCGACATATTAGCAGGTGTCATTGAACCTGATGAAGGTGAAGTCATTTGGGGAGTAACGACAACTCAAACGTATATGCCTAAAGATAATAGCGAGTATTTTGAAGGTGTTGAGTTATCACTTGTTGATTGGCTAAGACAATACGCACCTGAAGATGAACAAACAGAAACATTTTTACGTGGTTTCCTAGGGCGCATGTTATTTAGTGGTGAAGAAGCAAAAAAACACGCACACGTACTTTCAGGTGGAGAAAAAGTCAGAGCAATGTTGTCTAAAATGATGTTATCTAAAGCGAATGTTTTACTATTAGACGAACCGACAAACCACTTAGACCTAGAAAGTATTCAAGCAGTAAACGATGGTCTTATTAAATTTAAAGGATCAATTTTATTTACATCACATGACTTTGAATTCATTAATACAATCGCAAATCGAGTTGTTGAATTAAACGATGTCGGTGCTATGACAAAAGAAATCACTTATGAAGATTACTTAATTGAAAAAGGAATTTTAAATCAATATTAAAAAAATAACCTTTCCGTTAAATTAACGGAAAGGTTATTTTTTGCTACGAATTTATCTATAGTGAAATCTAATTAATTATATATTATAATTTTTCAACGTTAGTAGCTTGTGGGCCACGGTCGCCTTCAACGATTTCAAACTCTACTTCTTGACCTTCTTCAAGAGATTTGTAACCTTCTTCATTGATTGCTGAGAAGTGAACGAATACGTCGTTTTCACCTTCTACTTCGATAAATCCAAAACCTTTTTCAGCATTGAACCATTTAACTGTTCCTTGTTTCATCAATAAATCCTCCAAAAATATATTCAATATTCAGAAATGAATATTAACACATCCATTATATCCAGTGAAAACGTTTTTGTAAAGTAGATATTAAGACATTTTATAGTTTAGTTTATTTCAATTACTTTTTTGTCTTTGAGAACGACTAAAGAGTGATAGATTTGCATATCATCATCACAGTCATCACAATATTCAATCTCACAACAACTAAAAAATGCTGGAATATTGTACTTCCCTCTTTTTATGGATGGATATTTGTCTTCTAAAGATTTGTATATTTGATCATATTTTAATTTCATAGTCTCGTAATTATCAAATGTGTGAGATAATGTGACGTCTTCCCTCCATTCATCAAATAACCACCAGCCTTCGTAATCTGCAGTTATAATTACAATCTCATACATAAAAAATCCCCACTTATGTATATAGTCTAGTGAGTTTATTATATTCCTATTATTAGCAAATTCAAGTTTAAAGATTTATAATTATATTAAGACGTAATGAATGGAGAATAATTATGAAGGACAAATTTACGCATTGGTATGGAGTACTAATTGCTAGTCCTGTCGGTTTAATTACATGGTTATTAACAATTGGCGTGTTTGATTTAACAACGATGATCTCTGCACTAGTAACGGGTGGAACAGTTTTTTTATCTTACTTTTCTACTCAACAATTTACACTTCAAAAGTATTTAAACGAGCATGAATTAACACGCAGTGAATATAAATATATAAAAAAAGAGCTAAAAAGTGCGCGTGAAAAACAAAAAAGACTATTTAATAGTTATAAAAAAATTAGAAACTTTAGTGATATTAAATTAATATTCGATATAAACCGAGTAGTACGAGCAATTATGAAAAAAGTCCATAACGAACCAAAGCTATTTTATAATGGATTACAATTTTTTCACTCCAACTTAGATTCAGCCGTAAATATGGTTGAAATATATTTAGATCTTTACCGTTTACCAGGTAAAACAAAAGAAGAAAAAATAGAGTTAAATACTGCAAGACTACGATTACTCGATTTAAAAAGAAATCTAGAATTAGACCTTTCAGAAATTAATCGAAATGATTATAATCAGTTAAAAATCGAGCGTGCAGTACTAGATCGTACAGAGGGTGTAAACACTCCTCGACTTGAAAATAACGATAGTAAAATACGTATAAAAGATTTTAATGCGGAACTTAGTAACACACAAAAAGCAGGTGAATATATTGACAAAAAATAATACAAAAGATGAATTACTTGAAAGTCCATTTCAGCCAGTTGAAGCTGAAATCATTGAAGAACCGAAAAATGAATATACGACAACTTTTAAAGATGACGAATTTACAAAAGAAGAAATCGAACAAATTAAATCAATTAAAGATCAAATCGAACCACTCAACAATGATGCGTTAATTGCTTATGGAGCGAATGCGCAATCACAGTTATCAAAGTTTTCTCATGATATGTTAAATCAGGTACAGTCTAAAGAAATTGGTCCTGTTGGAGACTCTTTAAAACAACTTATGAGTAAGCTAAAAGAGATTGATCCTGAAGAACTTACTAAGCAAAATAAAAATGTATTTCAACGTCTATTTGGTAAAGTAAACCGTTCAGTGAATGAGTTACTTGCTAAACACAAAGGTGTTGCAAGTCAGGTTGATAGAATAAGTGTTCAGCTAGAAAGTTCTAAAGACTTACTCATTAGAGATGTTAATTTACTCGATAACTTATACGATGAAAATAAAGCATATTTTGAAGCATTAAACATTTATATAAAAGCTGCAGAACTTAAAAAAGAAGAATTAGAGTCTACTACCCTACCAGCGCTTCAAGAAAAAGCGAGTCAATCGAATAACCAAATGGCAACTCAAGACGTGAATGACATGGTTCAGTATATTAACCGTCTGGATAAAAGAATTCATGATTTAAAATTATCTCGCCAAATTACATTACAGTCTGCACCACAAATACGAATGATTCAAAATATTAATCAGTCGCTTGCAGAAAAAATTCAAAGTTCTATTCTAACGTCAATTCCATTATGGAAAAACCAAATGGCAATCGCTTTAACATTATTAAATCAAGAATCAGCTTCTAAAGCTCAAAAAGCAGTGACTGATACAACGAACGAACTACTTACTAAAAACAGTGAGATGTTGAAACAAAATGCATTAAGAACTGCTGAAGAAAATGAACGTGGTATTGTCGATATTGAAACATTAAAACATACACAAGATAATTTATTAGAGACAATTGAAGAGACGCTACGTATTCAAACTGAAGGTAAAGAACAGCGTCAACAAGCAGAAAGAGAACTTGTATCTATGGAAGAAGAGTTAAAAACACGTCTTTTAGATATTAAAGATAGATATAAATAAACGGAAAGGATTATCCTTTCCGTTTTGTTTTTTATTCATATACAATTTTAGGTTGTTTTGAACCAAATACATATCCGATAATGTATCCGACAATTAAGATTGGAATCCACTCAAACTCTGCAGCAAATAACGGTAAATATTCTAATATTTGAAGTGGTAAAACTTCAAGTGCTGAAATACCAAAGTAATCTGATCTAAAGATTACTGCTAATATAGACACAATACTTACTGTATAAACTGGAATTTGTAATGCTAGTCTTGGTGACGGTACAAAGTATGTGAATATAACAAGTGAGACTACTGTCATAGCGATTGGGTAAAGAATCATCAGTACTGGTACAGATCCTTGAATGATTGTACTCAGTCCTTGGTTTGCTAGTACTAACGAAATTAATACAAAAATTGATACCCAAGCTACATAACTAACTCTCGGAATTAATTCATGGAAATATTCAGATACTGAAACAATTAAACCAACACAAGTTGTTAGACAAGCAAGAAATACAATAGTTGCTAGTACGAACACTCCAAATCCACCAAGTACATCTTCTGCTACAAACGTTAAAATAAATGTACCTAAGTTTTGGCCTTCTGCTATCTCTCCTGGAAGTCCTACTCTGTTACCAATCCAAGCAAGTGCAACGTAAATGACTCCAAGTAAAACTGCTGCAAGCACAGCTGATTGAATAGTACCATTTAATAAGTCTTTTTTACTAGAAAATCCTAAACCGCGAATTGCATTAATAACAATTAAGCTAAATACAATTGCTGCGATCGCATCCATCGTTAAATATCCTTCAGTAAATCCTACTGAGAATGCTGACTTCTCTAAAAATGCCCCTGATGTTTCGTTTGGTGTTAAACCTGAATAATTTAAAATACCCATAATAATTAATAAGACAATTGTAATTAAGAGAATTGGTGTCAATGATTTACCAATTGTGTCTACTAAGTATCCAGGTTTTAAACAAATTAAGAAAACAATAAGGAAATATAATACCGTAAATATTAATAGACTTAATGTACTTGTATCAGATAAGTATGGCAGAATGGACATTTCATACGCTGTAGTAGCAGTTCTTGGAATTGCGAAGAACGGCCCAATTGTTAAAAATATCGCAACCATAAACGCGATTGAGAACCATTTACTTACATGATTTAGCGATTCATCATATCCACCTTTAGAAATTGCTCCAGCAATAACAGCAATCAATGGAAGCCCTACTCCGGTGAGAACAAATCCAATTACTCCTGGCCAAAAATGCTCTCCACTCTCATGTCCGATTGCCGGTGGAAATATCAAGTTACCAGCACCAAAAAACATCGCAAATAACATAAAACCTACGACAAAAACATATTTTAACTTCATATTTTTACCTCCATAATTTTATACTCGGCTTATCGCATAAAACACATAATACAGTATATTAAGAGGAAAGTCTATATATTTTTAGAATTATCAGAAAGTTTATTTTTAAAGAAAAGCGTGCATAAGTAGCACACTTTAAACTTCTTTAAAATATTCTTTAAAATACCCGCCAACTTTATTAGAATCATCAATTATAAATAAATATTCTTCTGTCTCATTTACGACTGGATAAGTTTTACCTATTGTCAGCATATCTGATACTTTAAACTTTTTCGCATTCGTATGAACAACCTCAACATCTTTAATGTGATTGTCATGCCAAGTTTTATGTAACATATTATCTCTCCTTAAAAATAAAGAGGTGCGTTTTTCGCACCTCTATTATTAACCTTCTAGTAGTAAGTCTTCAGGATTTTCAATTAATTCTTTAATTGTTTTTAAGAAACCTACAGACTCAGCACCATCAATGATACGGTGGTCGTAACTTAATGCAACATACATCATCGGACGGATTTCAACTTTACCATCTACTGCGACAGGACGTTGTTGAATTGTGTGCATACCTAAAATAGCAGCTTGTGTACCATTAATAATTGGTGTTGACATTAATGAACCAAATACTCCACCATTTGTGATTGTAAATGATCCGTTAGTCATTTCATCAAGCTTAAGCTTTTTGTCACGCGCACGTGTCGCAACATCAATGATGTCGTCTTCAATTTCAGCGAAGTTTTTACGGTCACAGTCTCTAATTACTGGAACGAGTAAACCTTCGTCTGTTGATACCGCAATCGCAATATCATAAAACTGTTTGTAAACTAAGTCAGTGCCATCAATTTCAGCATTTACCGCTGGATATTTTTTAAGTGCAGCAACTGCAGCTTTAGTAAAGAATGACATGAAACCAAGTTTAGTTCCATTATTTCTCTCCATAAACTGTTCTTTTTTACGTTTACGTAATTCCATAACATTCGTCATGTCGATTTCGTTAAACGTCGTTAGCATCGCTGTAGATTGAGATACATCTAATAATCGGTTTGCAATCGTTTGACGACGACGTGACATCGGTTCACGAACTACTGGTTTTTCATCTTTTGCTTGTTGTTTTGAAGATTCTTTAATAGATTCAGTTTTATCGTCTTTTTTAGCACTTTCTTGTTGTGGTGCATTTACGTGGTTATTTACGTCATGTGAACGTACTAGACCTCTTGGATCTGCAGCATTCACGTCGCTTAAGCTAATCCCTTTTTCACGAGCTAACTTACGTGCTGAAGGTGTTGCAACGATATGGGAGTCGTCTTCTTTAACATCTGTTGCTGGTTTTTCTTCAGCTTTCTCTTCAGCCTTAGGCGTTTCTTTACTTTCGTCTTTAGAATCATTGTCTGATTTAGGTGCTGAACCACCTGCTGAAACGACCGCTATAGCTTGACCGACTTCAACAGTGTCTCCTTCTTCAGCTTTTACTTCAGAAATTACGCCGTCTTCTTCACTGACAACTTCAACGTTTACTTTGTCAGTTTCAAGCTCTAATACTGCTTCCCCTTTTTCAACACTGTCGCCTTCTTTTTTAAACCAAGTTGCAATCGTACCTTCTGTAATCGATTCTGCAAGCTCTGGAACGATAATTTCACTCATTACTTATCTTCTCCTCTTATTTCAATGCTTCTTTTAAAATCTTATCTTGAATTAATTTGTAAATACCCGCATTACCTTCAGCTGGAGATGCACTTTCGTTTCTTCCAACGTAGTTGAATTCAACTTTATCATCCAGTAATTCTCGTAAATTAGGTTCAACAAAGCGATATGAACCTTGGTTTTTAGGTTCTTCTTGAACAAATCTTACTTCTTTTAATTTAGGTAGTGAATCTAGAACTTCTTTAATCTCTTCTTTAGGGAAAGGATATAATTGTTCTAATTTAATTAATAATTTAGAATCGTCCTCTTCTTTTTTCAGGCTTTCTTCGAGTTCAACCGCAATTTTACCACTTGCAACTAATACAGTTTTAACTGCTTTAGGGTTATCATTTTCATAGATGATTTCCTCGAATTTGCCATTAATAAATTCACTTACTGATTTAGATGCTGTTTGATTTCTTAATAAACTCTTTGGTGAAGCGAGTATTAATGGACGTGTTAAATCAGTATTTAAGTTTTGTGCTTGTCTTCTTAATAAGTGGAAGTAGTTTGCACTAGATGATAGGTTCGCTACAGTCATGTTATTTTCAGCACATAATTGTAAGAAACGTTCAATTCTTGAACTTGAGTGTTCAGGACCTTGTCCTTCTTGTGCATGTGGAAGTAACATTGTTAAACCAGTCACTTCTCCCCATTTTGAATGTGCTGCTGAAATAAATGTGTCGATAATAGGTTGTGCCATGTTGACAAAGTCACCATACTGCGCTTCCCAAATCGTTAATACATCTTTATTCTGAACGTTATAGCCGTATTCATAAGCAAGTGCTGCTAATTCTGATAATGGTGAGTTGTGAATATCAAATGAAGCTTTCGCGTCACTAATATTTTTTAATGGTGTATATTCTTCTCCACTCATAGGATCGTGTAGTACTGCGTTACGGTGAGCAAATGTTCCACGCTCAGCGTCTTCACCTGATATGCGAATCGGTGTACCATCTTGTAGGAGTGTCGCAAATGCTAAAGCTTCTGCATGTCCCCAGTCGATTCCGACAGAATCGTCTTCAAATGGTAATTTTCTTCTTTCTAACACTTTAGATAGCTTTTTAAATACTTCAAATTCGCCTTCATAAGTGAGTAATTCATTATTAATTTTTTCGAGACGTTCTTTTGTAATACTTTCATCTACTTCATTTTTTTGTTTTTCAAATATGAAGTCAGGATGTTCGATTTCGCCACTTACAATTGTATCTTTCTTATCAATTTTATCGTGTGCATTTCGAATTTCTTTTTCAACGTCATCGATAATTTGAGTTTTTTCATCTTTAGAGATGACTGATTCCTCTACTAATTGATCACCATATAGATGTTCAATTGTTGGGTATTCTTTAATTTCGTTATAAAGCATTGGGTTAGTTGTCATTGGTTCATCCATTTCGTTATGTCCCATACGACGATAACCAATTAAGTCAATAACGATATCTCTGTTGAATTTTTGACGGTATGAAAATGCAAGTTCAATTGCTTTTAATACATACTCTGGTTTGTCGTTATTAACGTGTAACACTGGAATATCGAATCCTTTTGCGATATCACTTGAGTAAAGTGTTGAACGTCCGTCCCACTCTTCAGTTGTAAATCCAATACGGTTGTTTGTAATAATATGCACTGATCCACCAACTGTGTAACCTCTTAAGTCACTCATGTTCATTGCTTCTGGGTTTACACCTTGAGCTGGGAATGCTGCGTCACCGTGGATAACAACTGCAAATGCATCGTTAGCATTTTGTTCACTAGAACCTTTAACGTCGTTTTTCTCTTGAGCTGCACGTGTTTTACCTTGTACAACTGGTCCAACGATTTCAAGGTGTGATGGGTTATTAGCAAGTGTAACAGTTTGTTCAATACCGTTATCTTTTCTCGTTTTAATACCACCTAAGTGATACTTAACGTCACCCATCCATCCGTTTGTAATTTCTAAAGAACCATCTTCTGGTAAGAATTTCATAGCATCTGTTGACATAAACTCACTCAGCATCATTTCATAAGGCTTTTGTAAAACGTGAGTTAAAACGTTTAAACGTCCGCGGTGTGCCATACCGATTTGTAAATGTTGTAACTTATCTTCTGACATCTTTTTGAGTAAGTGGTTCAACATTGGAACTAATGAGTCTACACCTTCAATAGAGAATCTTTTAGCTCCTACGAAGTTTTTTTGTAGATATTTCTCGAAACCTTCTACTTTAGATAACGATTTAAAGAGTTCGATTTTATCTTTATTATCGTAACTTGGTCGACCTTTTGTTTCAGCATATTCTTTAAACCATTCTCTTTCTTCCTCGTTATTAATGTGTGAGAATTCAAAAGATAATGGAGACGTATATGTCTCTTTTAAGTGGTTTAAAGCATCGAGCGCATTATCAAATGTGTCAACTAAATATGGACTAATCGTTTCAACATCGACACTTTTAACATCCTCTTCAGTAAAACCATAATTTTCAAAACTGAAGTCAGGTTTGTTTTTAACTTCTGGAGGATATACTGGGTACACATCTGCATCTAAGTGACCATAAGTTCGAATGTCCATTACCCATTTAATAATATTTTCTAATTTGCTGTTTGATCCACCTGTTTTTGGAGAACTTATTTGACCTTCATTTTGTAAAATAGTTTCAAATAAGATTTGCATTTCTTCAGAAACACTGTCTGGGTCTTCTAGATACATATCAAAGTATTCTAATACTAACCCAAGGTTTGTTCCGAAACTAACAGGCGCGTGATCATACGCCTTTTCTTTCATTTAAGACACCTCTTCTGTGTATTTATTGCTTGTGTATATTTTAACATTATTAGCGCTGATTATAAAGAAATTAACACCCTTTTGAGTATAAAAAACTATTTTAAAGGAAATTCAATATGAATTGTCGTTCCTTCGTTTATCTTACTTTCTAAATATACATTTCCTTCATTTGATTCTATAATTTTTTTCGCAATAGATAATCCAAGTCCATTTCCGCCAAGTTCTCTACTTCTCGATTTATCCACACGATAGAAACGATCAAACACCTTATTCACATCTTCTTCAGGTATTCCGACACCTTTATCACTAATTTCTATTTTTATTTTATTACTCATTAATTTAGATTTAATATGAATTGATTTGTTAATATAATCATATTTAACTGCATTATCTAGAAATATGACTAAAATCTGTTCAAACTGATACTGACTAATAGGATAAAAAATCGCCTGATCTAAATCTAATGTAAACGTATATGCTGGATGAAGTTGTTTCATTGCATTTACTCTACTAATAATCTCTTCGTTTAAATTAATTGGGTCAATAATGTTTGTCTTTTCATTTTCATTTTTCGTTAACTCAAGTAACTCCTCTATAAGTTTTGTTATTCGTCCCATTTCGTCAATCGATATCTGTAGAGACTCTTCAAGAACAGCTTTATCATTTTTTCCCCATCGGTTAATTAAATTTAAATGCCCTTGAACGATTTGAAGCGGTGTACGCAGTTCATGTGAAGCATCTTCTACGAATTGCTTTTGCTGATTAAAAGACTCTTCGAGAGTATCCATCATTTTATTAAACGATAAGACCATATAATCGATTTCTTCAAGATTGGTTTTTAAATCAAGACGTTCTGAAAAACCGTTATTTTCGACATATTGAAGCTGTCTAGTAAACCTATAAATCGGTCGTACCATCTGTCCAGCCATAAAATAACTAATGACTAAAGTAATCGATATTGACATGAATCCAATAATAGTTGCGATAATAATGATCATTTGTAAAATCGTATAATATTCATTCATTGGATGAACTACTGCGATATAGCCATTCCAGTATTCTGAATCAATTTTTACAGTCTGTACGAGATAACTCATATCTTCAAAGTCTAACGAATAAATATCTGGATGAATAATTTGTTCTCTCGGAATATTAAAAGACATACCTCTACTCGGCCAACGGTAAACTTCTTCACCACTATTTGTATATAGTACAAATTTTTGGTTATCGTACAGATTAGAATATATTTCACGTTCATCAATCGTGTTAAAAGCGGTCGTTTCATACATTGCTTTAAGTTCTACAGCACTTCTATCGAGTGCTCGGTACTGTAAATCTTTCAAATATAAACTTGTCGCGTATATTAAAAACGCACTAAACATAATAAAAGATCCAATAATAATTAAAATCGATAAACGCATCCAGCGACTTCTTAATGACGTTTTCATGATCTAATCACGTAACCAACACCTCTTACCGTTTCAATAATTTTTTCAAGTTTAAATGGTTTCAACTTATTTCTTAAATAACGAATATAAACGTCAACGACATTTGTTTCAACCTCGTTATCATATCCCCATATTTTATCTAAAATTGTCTCTCTTCTTAATACGACATTTTCATTTTCTATAAGTAATTTAAGTAGTTCAAATTCAGTTTTTGTTAAATCGACTTCGATATCTTCAATAATTACTTTATATGCAGATAAATCGATTGTAATACCATGAGCGTCTATCGTATTTGATAAACTACTTGATGAATGTCTTCTAATAATTACTCTTAAACGTGCAAGCAGTTCTTCAATTTCAAATGGTTTAACGATGTAATCATCAGCGCCGTAGTCTAATCCAATGACTTTGTCATACGTTGCATCTTTAGCTGTAATCATAATAATCGGGGTTTCTTTTTCTCGTCTAATTTTTCTACATACTTCGAGACCGTTCAACCCTGGAAGCATTAAATCTAGCAATATACAATCAAAATCTTCATCTAATGCTTTTTCGAGTCCGTTTAAGCCGTCCGACTTTACGGTGACATCATAGCCTTCATGTTTAAGTTCAAGTTCTAAAAATCGTGCTAAATTCTGTTCGTCTTCAATAATTAATATTTTTGGCATTTCTCCACCTCAAAATAAACAATAGTTAAAGTCATTATAAAAAAAACGTCTATTAAAGTAAAAACTTTAATAGACGTTTCACTAATTGCCTGAAGCTTTTCCTGGTATATCGTTACTATAGCTTTGTTGCTTAATTAATAAATTCTTTTTTACTTCAGGCCATTCATCATCAATAATTGAGTAAACAACTAAATTACGAGGCACTCCGTGAAGTGCGCGTTCTTTTCTTAGTACGCCTTCTTTCGTGAACCCTAAGCGTTCAATCGCTTTATTCGATCTGACATTTCTTTCGTCTGCTCGAATTTGAACGCGCATCATATTCATGATTTCAAAACAAAATTCTAAGAGTAAAAATTTTGAGTCAGAGTTCACAAATGTACGTTGTGCACTTGTTCCAAACCATGTTGCACCAATCTCGCAACTTTGTCTTTCGTAATCAATATGTTGAATTCTCGTACTACCGAGTACCTCATCTGTTGATTTTAGTACAACGACAAAAGGAATTGCTTGCATTTTATTGCGTGAATCTATTGCGGTTGATACCCATTCAATCATTTCGTCTTCTGTGACAGCTTGAAATAACATATAAGTCCATATACTTTCATGATTCACTTTTTGAAGTTCTTTAGCATGTGATAATTGCATTGGTATTAACTTAATACGGTCATTTTCAAGCGTAATTGATTCATATAAATGAGTAATCAATAGATCCACCTTCTTTTTTGTTATTTTATATCATCAAACTTACCATGAAATAGCCAAGATACTAATGCGACTGTTGCGCTACCAATTGCAATACCTGCTAATACATCCGTTGGGAAGTGTACTCCGAGGTAAACTCTCGACGAACAAATTAACAAGATGAAAACCGCACAAATTGCATATAGCACTGCTTTATGGTTTAAGTTTGTATGCTTAATTATAACCATTAAACTACCAAAAAAGATAGTAGAACCTAAACTATGACCACTTGGAAAACTGAATCCACTAATCTCAATAAGTCTTAAAAAAGCTGGACGTTCTCTATCGAATGAATGTTTTAGAATAGGTATTAATATACTTGATGCAAGCATTGAAACAACCATAAATAATGCATGAATATTCATTCGATATAGGAGTAAAATCGCAATGACGATGAGTGATAGAATAATCATTGAAATCACTTCACCGAGTTGCGTGAAACCTAAAAATAGAGCCGTTGTTAAAAAGCTTTCAGAAGCATATATAAATTCATAGACTTCTCGGTCGATAAATTTCCCAATACGTGACTCATGGAATACAGCAATGACACCAAAAATGAGGGTAAATATAATGAATAATGAAATTTTCTTAGCTCTACTCATAATGGTTACTCCTCTAATAGTTTTTCAGTTAAGCGTTTTGCTGTTGTACCAGATTTAAATTGCTCCATTTGCTTAATGTATTCTATTTCATTATTTGTGATTTTTTTAATAAAATCAATCATTTGTTTTGGAGTTAAATTTTCTTCTTCAATGACTTCTGCATAACCTTTACTTTTAAAATAATGAGCATTCTCTATTTGATCTCCTCTACTTTGAGATAACGGTAAAGGAATTAAGAGCATCGGTTTTTTGAGAAGAAGCAACTCATAAATTGCATTTGACCCACTTCTAGAAATCACGACGTCTGATATTTTAAAAAGATGCGGTAATTCATGTTGAACAAATTCATATTGTCTATAATTTTCTGATTGTAAATCATCTTTAATATTATCAGCACCTGTAATGTGAATGACTTGAAAGTCTTTTGTTAATTCATCGATATTTTCATGGACAATATCATTAATCGATTTAGCGCCTAAACTTCCACCGACAAACATAATAGTTTTTTTACTTGAATCAAAACCAGTAATATCTTGTGCGATTGTTTCACTACCGTGTAAAAGCTCTTCACGGATTACTGGCCCAATATATTCAGCTTTATTCTTATCAACATAATCTAATGTCTTTTCAAATGTGACAAATATTTTTGTCGCAAATTTTCCTGCAATTTTATTTGCAAGACCTGGAGAAATATCTGATTCATGGATGTAAACGGGTATATTTAAGCTTTTTGCTGCTAAGACTACAGGTACAGACACAAAACCACCTTTAGAAAATACAAATTTTGGTTTTAACTTTCTTAGTGCTTTTCTTGCGTCAAATATACCTTTAGTCACTTTAAAAATGTCTTTAAAGTTTTCAAACGAAATATATCGTCTTAATTTACCACTTGATATACTATAATATTCAATGCCTGAATTTTCGATTATTTCTTTTTCAATGCCTGTTTTAGATCCAATATAATATGGCTTAGTATCTTCATTTAGTAATTCAGGGATGAGTAATTTGTTTAACATGACGTGTCCAACTGTTCCACCACCAGTCAGTACGACGACATCATTTTTTCTTTTCATATGTATCCTCTTTTCTAATTACAATGTTAAACACCATGCGTAATGCACGGTGTTTAACTGAATGAATTATTCTTCCTCGTCTTCGTCTAATTCTCTTTTACGAGATTCATCGACAGGAATGTATTTAGAGTTTTCTTTCATTTCTTTTGTAATTTCTTTTTTAGATTTTTTGCCTTTAATATAGTCGAGTAAATATTCTAATTGAACGTCATTTTCTTTTATATGTTCACGAATGTCTTTCATCAACTGTTCTGTCGTATCACCAGTAACAATTCCATTAGGCTCTAAATCTTTATCATTTTGGTACTGTTGAACAACTTTAGTTAAATTACTATCAAAATTATTGTCAATTTTATCTACATCATATCCGAGTGCATCTAAAATAACTTTAATTGAAATTATATCATCGTTACTCTGTGTTTCAATGTAAGCATCTTCACTATCTAAAAATTTCACTCTATAAAAATCTGGAGTGTTAATGACGAAATCTGGTTCAATTCCTTTTTCATGAATCCATTCTCCATTTGGTGTTAACCATTTCGTGTTTGTATATTTTACGAGAGAATTATCTTTGAATTCACTTGAACGCTGGACGATACCTTTACCAAATGATTTTGTACCGATGATTTCTGCGTCAGTTAGGTCTCTCATAGCACCAGCAAATACTTCACTTGCACTCGCAGAACCTTCGTTTAGAAGGATATAAATATTGTCAAAATCGTCTTCTCTAATGATTTGATCATTTTCAGCGATTACTTTTTCACGGTCACCAAACTTGTTTTCTAAGTAAAGAACTAACTTACCTTTATTGACAAAGAAGTTTATCATATCGACAGCTTCGTTTAACAGGCCACCTGGATTTGAGCGGAAGTCTAATATAATATCTTCTACTTCTTTATCTTTCGCTTCTTCTAAAGCATTTTTTAACTCATTTGCAGTCTCTTGTTGGAATCTATTCACACTGATATGTGCTACGTTATCTTTAATTTCTGAAGTGACACTATCAACATGAATTTTGTCACGAGTAATCGTCACATTAAACGGTTTATCAGATCCACGCTGAATTGTTAATGTCACATCAGTTCCTTTTTCACCACGAATTCTTTTTACAGCGTCTTGCGTTGTAAAATCTTGAGTTGATTCTTCATCTATTTCAATGATTTTATCGCCAGATTGTAGTCCTGCATCTTCTGCTGGAGAACCTTTCATTGGACTTGAAATGATAATCGATCGATCATCTTGCATAAGTTCTGCACCGATACCATGGAAGTCTCCGGTAATCGATTCTTCAAACTCTTCAGTTTGTTCTGGTAGCATATATTCACTATACGGATCGTTGAGACCTTCTACCATTCCTTTAATGGACGATTCGATTAATTCGTCTTTATCGACATCTGTGTAATATTCTTTAGACAACGTATCATATACGTTATATAGTTTTGCAAATTCTTGACGTGTATCAGTACCAACGTTTACAGCACGCTCAGTATTGCCATTCAGACTTAAAGCAGTAATAATTATCGTAATGAAAATTGTCGTTAGTAAAATAATAATAAACCAAAATACATTTAAATTTACTTTTAAACGACTACTCTTTGGATCTTCGTTATTCACAACTTCACCTATTTTCTAATTAAAAATTACTCAGCAAAAGGTAATGCTGCGTCTAATGCTATTTCAATCATTTCGTTAAATGATGTTTGTCTTTCCATTGCTGAAGTTTCTTCTCCAGTTAAAACGTGATCAGATACTGTTAAGATACTTAATGCTTTAGCGTCATATTTTTTAGCAATTGTAAATAAAGCACTTGATTCCATCTCTAAAGCAAGCACACCGTATTCAGCGAGTTGTTCGATATTACCTTTTTCATCATAGAATGAATCTGCAGTAAATACGTTACCAACTACTGCGCGTGCACCACGTTTTGTCGCTTCGTTATACGCTGAAGATAGCAATTCAAAGTCAGAAGTTGGTGCATAGCTAATGCCGTCAAATAATTTTACATTTTGACTAGAATCTGTCGATGCACTTTGTGCGATAATTAAATCACGTACTTTAATATCTTCTTTGATTGCGCCACAAGTTCCAACACGAATTAAATTCTTTACACCATAATCACGCATTAATTCATGAACGTAAATCGAGATTGATGGAATTCCCATTCCTGTTCCCATGACAGAGATTCTTTTTCCTTTGTACGTTCCAGTAAATCCAAACATATTTCTTACTTCGTTAAATTGAGTCACATCTTCTAAAAATGTCTCTGCAATATATTTTGCGCGTAATGGGTCTCCTGGTAATAAAATCGTTTCTGCAATAGCACCTTGTTCTGCTCCAATATGAATACTCATCATTTTCCTCCTAATAATTTAACCAGTTTTTATATTCTTCAAATAGCGTATCATATGTATCCAGAGAAACACCGTCATATGGTGTTTTCTCTAGATAATCAGATATCTCATCATAGTCTGTTGAAAATATGGGAAATTGTGGGTCATTTACAGCTTGAGTTGAAAATGATCCTTTGTCACTTTTTTCTCCAGTTTTCGTTTTTAAAAATTGATAAAAAGAATAACTTTTCATAAAATCACTCAAATAATGTTAAGTACTTTTCATATTCTGTACCTTTTAAGTCTTCTTTTGGAATGAAATTAAGTGCAGCTGAATTAATACAATATCTCATTCCACCGGCTTCGACTGGTCCATCATTAAATACGTGTCCTAAATGTGAATCTGAGGTATCACTACGGACTTCAATTCTGCGCATGCCAAATGAATCATCGAAATGCTCAGATACCGACTCGTCGATTGTTCTTGTAAAAGATGGCCAGCCGCATCCAGCATCGTATTTATCTGTCGAGCTAAATAGTGCTTGACCAGATAATTTATCGACATAAATTCCTACTTCAGTATGTTGATCATATTCATTTTGAAATGGGGGCTCTGTTCCATTTTCTTTCATAACATGATATTCCATCTCATTAAGCTCTGAAACATTTTTATTCATTAATTTTCACCCCAATGCTCTTCAATGAATCCTTTACGACCAGATCCTTTATAGAACGCATTATAATGTGCGCTATTTTTCTTATAAAAGTCTTGATGATAATCTTCGGCTTCATAGAAGTTTTTATAAGGTAATACAGGCGTGATAACAGGGTCTTTAAAAACTTTCTTGTCATTTAATTCTTTAATATATTCCTCTGCAGCTTCTTTTTGTTCTTCGTCATGATAAAAAACTGCAGGCATATACATTGATCCTCTGTCACCAAATTGACCGTCGTTATCAGTTGGGTCAAATGTTTTGAAGAAAACTTCTAAAATTTCGTTATAAGAAATAACTTCTGGATCAAAATCAATTTGAACAGCTTCAGTATGTCCGGTTGTGCCTGATCCAACTTCTTCATATGTTGGATTTTCTTTATGTCCGTTTGAATATCCACTTATAACACTATTCACACCGTCATATTGGTCAAACGGTTTAACAAGACACCAGAAACATCCACCTGCTAAAGTTGCTTTTGCCATTTACTACACTCCTTTAGAGTACCCCATCGACTGAGAAGTACCATTTATCGTTTTTATAATCAATTTCATCGATTGTAACGTCGTATTCGAGCTGATCTTTAAATACCTTTGAATCGATAATTATTTCAGCTGACTCGTCGCTAAAAGTCATTCCTTCACCAAGCTCTACATGATTTTTAAGTGTATCGTAGAGCATATCCATACTAATGGATAATGAAGCAACGTCTATATCTTTTAATTGTAGAATAATTTTATCGTCTTTTACAAGTGGTTCTATTGAGATTTTTACAGGTATATCTAGGTTTAGTACATGGTATCCCGTTTCTATAATGATACCGTCCTCATTAATATTGACGTACATGTTTTCGTCAATTTGTTGATTAATCGCGTGTTCTATCGTTTCGTTATTTGTAACGACTTGAATTGGTGACGTGTGAGTTTGATTTGATTTTTCAGTAAAATTGTCATAACTCGGTGTCGTTAAAATTTTATAGCCGATAGTTAATATTACGATTAAATTAATTGAGAGTAATATTAAAAATAGTATTTTCCATATATTACGATTCATAGCTATCTTCTTTTCTTATGATGTGTAAATATGAATATGGATAGTTAACATCCTCTGACACATCAAAGTCCTCTCTAGATATGATTTCAAAGTCGTCTTTATCATATTCAGGGAAGAACGTATCCCCAATAAAATCTTCATATATTTCAGTAATATACATTTCGTCAACCTCATCAATCATTGCGTGGTACAACTTACTTCCACCAAATATAAACACTTTACCTTCTAAGTCTTTAATTTCTTCGAGGCTTCTAATAATTTCTATTCCATCGTCCTCAATATTTTGAGAAGTTAAAACAACATTTTTTCTATTTGGTAGTGGTTTACCAAGTGATTCATAAGTTGAACGGCCCATGACGATAGTATGACCTGTCGTAATTTCTTTAACACGTTTTAAATCGTGTGGGAGTTTCCAGGGCATATCACCTTTAAACCCAATCACGTTTTGATTCGCGTATGCTACGATTAAAGATAACATAATTTTTCTCCTTTACACTGCGATTGGTGCTTTAATACTTTTATGACTTTTATAATCTACAAGTTCTAAATCTTCATATTCAAGATCAAACATTGATTTATCCGTATTAACTTTAACTGTTGGTGCTTCAAAACCATCACGTGAAAGCTGTGTTTCAACCGCATCAATATGGTTTTTATAAATGTGAACGTCACCAAACGTATGCACGAATTCTCCCACTTCTAAACCAGTTTCTCTTGCGACAAGTATTAATAGTAAACTATATGATGCAATATTAAATGGAACACCTAAAAATACATCAGCACTACGTTGGTAAAGTTGTAAGCTTAGTTTTCCATCATTTACGTAAAACTGGAATAATGTATGACAAGGTGGTAATGCCATCGTTTCAATTTCAGCTGGGTTCCATGCTGAAATGATATGACGTCTAGAGTATGGATTATTCTTAATCGAATCAATTAAATTTTTTAATTGATCGATAGATTCACCATTTGGTCCTACCCAGTCTCTCCACTGTTTTCCGTATACGTTCCCAAGTTCCCCATATTTTTTAGCAAATGTGTCGTCAGTTAAAATTCTTTTTTTATATTTTTCCATCTCTTCTTTATACACTTCATTAAACGCTTCATCTTTGAGTGCGCGACGACCAAAATCTGTCATATCTGGACCTTTGTAATCCTCAGACTCAACATAACGTTTAAACGCCCATTCATTCCAAATATTATTGTTGTACTGAAGCAAATATTTGATATTCGTATCGCCTCTCATAAACCAAATGAGTTCAGTGGCGATAAGTTTAAATGATGTACGTTTTGTCGTAAGAAGCGGGAAACCTTTACTTAAATCAAAACGCATTTGGTATCCAAATGTAGAAATTGTTCCAGTACCTGTACGGTCATCTTTTTCAATACCTGTGTCTAAAACGTGCGTTAACAGGTTATGATAAGCTTCGTCAAAACTATTCATAAAAATCCACCTTTCTTTTATCTTGTATATTTAATATAATGTAAGTAATCATAAATACTTCCAAAGAAGGAGTGGTCTTAATGGAAGCAGTAATGTTTACTGGATTAGTATTACTCTCACTTTACATGATTTCGATGTGCATTTACGAATAATACTAATTAATAGACTAAAAAGGAAAGCGAAACGCTTTCCTTTTTTTATTGACAATGTTCGTCAAACACATCTTTTAAGTCCATCATAATATCTTCGACTTCTCTACCTTCAATAAATTCTCTCGGTAAGAAATATTTTAAGTCTTTTCCTTCAAAAAGAGCCATTGACGGGCTAGATGGCGCTTGACCGATATATTCTCTCATTGTTTCTGTTGCTTCTTTGTCTTGCCCAGCAAAAACAGTGACTAAGTGATCAGGTTTATTTGGATTTTGTAATGCAACTGTACGAGCTGCTGGTCTTGCGAGTCCTGCCGCACAACCACACATACTATTAATCACAACAAAAGTTGTTTCATTGCTGTCTAAATCGTTCATGAAAGTATTGACTGCATCAGTAGTTGTTAGTTCTTCAAAATTATATTTAGTTAAGTCTCTTCTATATGCTTCTACAAGCTCATTCATATAATCTTCGTATGCGTTCATGACTTATCCCTCATTTCCATTTGTTTCCAAACACTTCCAAGTGCTTCTTCTCCGTCTTCAATTCGAGAAATTGCGAGTTCTTTTTGGAGTTTACATTCATAAGATGAATCTTCTCTATATTTATACAAGTAAGGTAGACTCGATTCGTCTCCAACTTCATATATAAACATTGCCGCACGCCAACGAACAATCGGACTTTTATCGTTAAGTAATGGATATATATCTTTTAAGCCAGATTTAAAGCCGAGATCGCTATAAGCGTCTCCTGCAGTTCTTCTTACAGTTACAGATTTGTCTTGTAAAGCATCTTTTAAATAATTTAATGTCTTTTCCTTTTCAATCATTGCGAGTAGTGACACTGCCATTCTACGAATCTGAACTTTCACGTCAGTTAACGCATACGATAAAAATTCGTAATCAGATATATCTGGTGTGTCAAAGTGATTTAAGTAATAGAGACGCTTTTTCCAGTCGGATTCATTTTTAAATGTATCTAAATCAACTTTGAAATATTGCTTCGGTTCAGGCTGTTTGTTTTCTTTCGCAGCTTGAATGAGTTCTTCTAAACGAGATTCAGTATATATTGCTTCAAGTTCTTCAGTAACTTCGTTTAAAACGTCTTGAAGTTCACCATAATAAAATCCAAGCGCATCCCATTTTCTACTAAAAATAATGTTATCGGTCGGTAATGTCGCTTTTTCTACTGCTTGTACAAATCTTTCACTTAACTCTTCTCTAGCTTGTCCATCATTTAACTTAATTTGGTAAGGGATTTCTTTAAATTTAAGTAACTCTACTTTTACTTCACCGAAATGTTCGTCGACGTGCGGTACTACTTTTTTGTATCGCCGTCTTCAAACGTTGCTTCGATTTTAGGAATGATAGTCTCCCAATCCGCACGAGGATCTTTGTCGATAGAAATGAAGTCTAGTGCATAAAATACACTTGTCACTTCTTCAATTTCAAGTACACGATTAATGAATTCAGGATTATCATCGCTAACTTCAGTATGTGTTGAAGATTTCATATCTTCTTTATGTTCATCTAAAACAACTTTCATTGTATTTGGGTTTGGTGTAGGTTCGATTTTTAAAATGTTCATTTGTATTCTCCTCATAAATTATTTCCATATATTTTTATTTTAAGTCCTACAGAACATTCATTGATACAAAAATGATGTGCGTAGGATTTATTATATAATTTTCTGTTTACTTTTTTTAACTTACAGTTTTTGCAATAGTTATCTTCTAACTCACGAATTTTCTCAAGTTCATGAAGATTCATAATATGCGCTAATCCTTTACTTATTTAAATGTTTGTACAGTCCATTTTTCGCAAGAGTATCTGCATGTTTGTTATTTTTTCGCATTACAAAAGAAGTAAATAGTAGATTAAACGAAGTTTCATGTTTCATATATTCATCTAAATACTTTTTGAAACGCTTATTTTTTACAAATCTTTTTTCTATTGAATCAACAACTATTTTTGAATCAGTGTAAATAATTGCTTCAGTTATATTATATTCGATACATCTCTCAATTGCATATACCAAAGTTGCCCATTCTGCTTCATTATTATCTATTCCTTCAAACAGTGTTGTGAACTCATAAACTTTATCGTCATTTTTTATAACAACAGCGCCGACTGAAACATGTGGATGTTGTCTAGTCGCTGCATCAATATATATTTTAGCCATTATAAATCCAAACTTTCAACATAACGTTTTGATATCGTAAGATCATAATTTTCTAAAACGTCTAATTGACGTTCGATGTCATAACTAAAATCTGAAAATTCGATAATGTCACTTACGTTTACTGGTACGTCTGTAATAATTTCAGCAAGTCGACGACTTAATATTAAATGATCATAGTCTTTTAATATGTTTTCACGTTGACGATTTGTGAGTGAATCCAAGTTATTTAATAGATTATCGAGTGTGACATGCTTTTGTATAAGCTTTAACGCTGTTTTCTCACCGATTCCACTAACACCAAAATAACCATCCCCACTATCGCCCATCAGTGCTTTTACATCGATAAATTGCTCTGGTGTAATTGAATATTCATTTATAAAACGTTCGTAATCGTATATGTCGTATTCAGTAAAACCTTTTTTAGTTAGCCATAATTCATTATGTGAGTTGATGACTTGCAGTAGATCTTTATCGCCAGAGATAATAATTGTTTGATTATATTTTTTTGCGATTGTACCAATTATGTCATCAGCTTCATAGCCTGTCATTCCAATTTGATAAAAACCAAGGTCATTTAAAACGTCTTTTACTAAATCAAATTGAGGGATAAGTTCTTCTGGGGGAGGTGGTCGATTCGATTTATAGTCATCATACCACTCTGTACGGACCGTTTTACTCCCCATATCCCACGCAATGATGATTTTTCAGGGCGTATAATTTCAATTGCCTTATATATATGACGAATGGTACCTTGTACGCCGTTTGTTGGTTGATCATATTTGTTGTAAAAGAATTGTTTACTAAAACTCGTTGCAAAAAAGTGACGAAATAGTAGCGCCATTCCGTCGATAACTAATAATTTACTCAATGTCTAATACACGTTCCTTTAAAGTCGTTTCATTACTCACAATCTTTTTACCTTCACGTACCCATTCAGAAAAACTACCACCATACAATTTAACAGGAACATCGTGGTAATCTAAAAACATAAACATCGGTGTAGCACTCATCCCAGAACCGCAAGATACTGTGACTTTATCGAACTTTTTAATATCTACAAGTTCGTCTTGTAAAACGTCGAGTGATATATTTCCGTCTTTAAACAACTCTCTGTTTTCGATATTAATTGCTGTCGGAATATGACCGCTTTTGCTATCCATACTATCTCCTTCACCGAGATATCTAGATCTTGCACGAACATCTATTAGTAAATGATTATTATCATTAAGATTTTTTTCGACTTCTTCTAGTGTTGTGTAAAAATTACTGTCAGGAAGTTCATCAATACTTTCAAACTCCCTCGGTAGTTCTACTGACACATCATCGACTTTTTCAGCCACTTTTTTTAAAGTATCTAAACTACCAATATAAATTTTGACATCATAACCATATAATTTGAAAACGACGTATAGGCGCGTATGAAAGAAACTTTTGTCATCCGCGAATAATACGATATCTTTTCCTGTTGATTTAAGTGAATCGTATAACCCCTTAACAATACCTTTAGTTGGAATTGGACTACGACCATTATTATGTCCACCCTCTTCAACGAAAAATGGGTGTTCTGATATATGAACGGTATGTTTAATCGAATCATTTCGTAGAAGTTCATTTGTTTTTTGTTCATTTCCCATGACGTTTCTCGTATCAACAAGTAATAATGTAGACGGATCTAACTCTAGTAATTCTCTTTCATCAATAATTGACATTATCTTCACCTACAGTCTGCTTTATTTTATTTAATAATTCAACACTTTCGTGATACTTATTTTCACTAGGTGTTTCAACTTCTTTATTAAGTAATTCGAGCACTCGAGTTTTATCTTCCTTTAATGAAGAGTCGACTGCGTCAAAGTATACTTTAATATTATCATTTACATGTTGTTTTAAATCATCCAATTGTAGTGACTCTACAATCTTTTTAGAGAATATTAAAAGATTATCTCTGAGTTGTTTATGTGTTTTCGTCTTTTTCTCAAGCTGTTTTAAATTTTCTTTTATAAATAATTTGTCAGTGGAAATTGTAATTTGACTATGTTTTGTTTTTGGGAAAGTAATGGTATCAACAACATTACTTTCTCTTAGTTTAACATTAAAGTCATTAAGCTGTTGACTTAACAGCTGATCAATAAATCTAAATATATTATTTAATATTGTGTTACTTTCAATTGTTAAATACTGTGAAATATCATTACTTAACTCTTCGAATCGTGCATTTAATGCTTTTTTACTCGTATCATTTATTGAAATTTTTGAAGATAAATAATCGTACAGCTTAAGTTCGAGCTGTTTCGGCATAAATGTAAATAAGTTTTCCATTTCATTTGTTGCCTCATTAGTAAAGTAACTAGCATTAAACGTATTAATTAAATTATACGTGTTTTTTCGATTTTTAATGAGTGTTTGAATATGATTCTCGCCATCGTTAAATTGTTTAATGTTCGATTTTAATAATTCAATAAACTGTTTGATATTTTCATCAATACTTTTAGCAAGCAGTGCTTTAGACGTACTCTCAGCATTTTTTAAAAACTGTGCTTTTACAGATTCAAACGATGCATCATTGTGATTTAATGCATATTTACTTGATACACCGTAAATATCGTGCTGAATTTTAAGCTGGTTTAACGACTGATGCATATACTCTTTGACGTCTTCTACTTCTGTCGTATCTTTAGCAAGATCAACTGCGTTAATAATGATGGTTAATGGGAATCCCTTACCTTTAATTGATTGAATGTACTTTAGGAATTGTGCATCTGACTCTGTGAACACATGGTTAAAGTATGAAACATATATAATTAAATCACTATTAGCGATAATATGGTATGTTTCTTGAGTATGACGGTCGTTCATTGAGTTAATACCTGGTGAATCAACGATTGTAAAGTTTTCTAGAAGCGGTGCATCATCACCGATATACGCTTTTTCTATAAATATTGCATGACTATCTTCACTTGTTTTAAAATCGATGTCTTTTTTCGTTGATTCAACAGTTTGACCGAGCAACGGACGATACATTTCAAGATTTTCATTCAATCCATTTTTAAGTGGAATATATAGTTTAGAAACTTCTTTTTTATTTAACTCACTGACTTGTTTGTCTAAAGGTATTCTTGATTTACCAGTTACTGCTTCGAGCATTTTAATTAGAGATTCTTCTGATTTATATTCAATATAACTTTTTTCATTATTACTAATTTCTGTAATTGAAGCGGTTGTAGGATTCGGACTAGTTGTCAGTAATTTTTCCTTTAATAATGCATTTATAAATGTACTTTTTCCGGCACTAAAACCACCAAATACACTAATATTCGCTTCGTCATTATCTAATCGAGATAATTTACTCTGTAGTAAATTGTAAACATCTTTATAGTTTTCTGAAGTTGAAACTAAATCAGTAACTTCTTTATATAACTCTATATTTAAAGATTCTGATTTATAGTCATAGCTCGCGATATCTACTTTCTCTTCAGTGAGGTCTTTAATCTGATCTAAAGAGACTTCAATATTTTTGTTTAATACTTTTAAATCTTCATCAACATGAGTATATAAGTTTTGATAACTACCAGATAAAAATACTTCTTTTAACTCTTGAATGTCTAACGCTTTTTTATATCGTGCTAATTCTTCATTTACGTTACTAGCAGTTTCAACATTTTGATGGCTAACATTTAAGGAATCAATAAATGTGCTGAGTTGTTCTCTCACTTCTCTAGAAATCGTTTGTTTTAAGTGATCTAAATAAACGTGTAAAAATTTCTCATTACTCTCAGTAATGTCATAATCGATGAGTAATGAATCATGATACTCATATTTGAAATAGTCGCTCGTTGAAATTTTCAAATCAAAGAATAAGTCATTTATTTGAGTGTTAATTTGGCAATCAATGACGTCTTGCATAAATTTATGGACATTTGACAATTGTTCTTTTTTCATTGCATCTAACTTTTTCTTTTTACCAAAAAATCCTTTAATTGTCACTTCACCAGTACACATTTTAAAATATTCACGAATACTGTCTTTAACGTCATGTGGAAAGAGATAGCTATTATCTACAACTGATTTTGCATTGTTGTCTACGTAACTTTTCAATTTATTTTTATCTTGTTTAATTTCTGAAGCATCTTGAGTATCTTTTTCTTCTTCTAAGTAAGATATATGTGCCTTTAAGTCAGAAATAGTTTTCTCATGAATCTGTAAATTGCTTAACGTGTCATTTAAGTAATCCACATGTTTAGATTCAATATTTTTTATAATACGGTCGTGATAACGCGTTTTAAATTCTTCTCTCGATTGGTCAAGTTCTTTTAAAAATTTTTCTAATTCACTATTTTGTCTGTATGGTGTGTCATATATAGATGTTGTAAAAATATGTTCTGGTGTGATCCCATGGTTTTTTAGTGTCATATTCAAACGATGGATAAATGTCTCGTAGGATAATTCATTATCATCGTGCTTATCGATCTGGTTAACGATTAAAGAAAACGGGATATTATAAGATGCAATCTCACTTAAAAAGGATAAGTTCGATTCACTTTCAACATGATTATATTCAACTGTAAAAAAGACATAGTCAGAGTTTAGTAAAAACTTATTCGTGCTCTCCTCGTGCGCAGATGTTTTTGAGTCGACACCTGGTGTATCTTGGAATACGAAAGTGTTGTCATACTTTGTACTTTCATGCATAATTTTTACATACTCAATTGCAACGTCTTTTTTATTAATATCTTTAACTTCACTTAAATTATTTAACTTAACAAAATGATTTTTATCGATGTAAACGCGCGCAAGTGTATCGTTATTAACTTCGATTTGGACAGTTTTACTTGTCGTTGGAATTGGTGAAGATGGTAGGACATCTTCTTCTAATAAATGGTTAATTAAACTCGATTTACCAGCAGAAAAATGTCCGATAAACGAAACAACAAATAAGTCGTCATACACTTTTTTTATCGTGTAGTCGATTTCAGACATAAGTTGTTTGTTGTTGGATTTGCTTATTTCTTTTCGAATCTTATATAAGATATTTAAAGTATCATCGTTTACCATTACTTTTTACCCCAGTACTGATAATAAGTTGTTTCAATATATCCGTTAAATAATTTTCTTCTATGTGTCGCACGCTTCCCAATAATAATTTCAAATTCTTTATTTGACGTCATTAAATAAACGTTTAACGTATCGTTTTGTTCCATTAATTGTCCGATCTTACGGTACATATCCTCCACTGCTTTTGCTTCACCAATACGCTCACCATATGGAGGATTTGTAACGATTTGCGTATGATCTTTAATATCATTTAAATCGTGGACATCTTGAACTGTAAATTTAATTTCTTCTAATAATCCAACTTCTTCAGCGTTTTCTTTTGCAACTTCAATCATTTTACCGTCGATATCACTCGCATAAACTTCAACGTCTTTATCGTATAATGCTTCTTCTTCATATTTATTTCTTAGACTTGTCCACATATCCTCCGGAATAATATCCCAATTCTCAGCATCAAATGTGCGGTTTGACCCTGGTGCAATATTTTTAGCAATCATCGCAGCTTCAATCGCAATTGTTCCAGAACCACAAAATGGATCAACTAAAGGATTACTTCCTGTATAGTTTGCGAGTTGTAACATTGCAGCTGCGAGTGTTTCTTTAATTGGTGCTTCACCTTGCGAGACTCTATACCCACGTTTATGTAATCCATCTCCTGACGTATCGATAGTAAGAAGTGCTCGGTCTTTTAAAATATTAATATCTACTTTATAACGTGCGCCTGTTTCAGGAAGTTTACCATCGAGCTTAAATGCTTCTTTTAAGTGTTCAACAATTGCTTTTTTAGTAATTCTTTGTACATCTGGTACGGAATAGAGTGTGGATTTATGGGATTTACCTGTGACAGGAAAATCTGCGTCTGGACCTAATATGTCTGACCACGGTAGTTCTTTAACAGCTTCAAATAAACCATCAAATGTAGTTACATTAAAATCTCCAATAATAATACGAATACGTTCAGCTGTACGTAGTTTTAAGTTCGTTTCAACAATCGTTTTTTCATCACCAGTAAAGAAAACTCGTCCATTTTCAAGTGTAGTTTTGTAGCCTAAAGCCTCTATTTCATTTGCTACTACACGTTCAAGCCCCATTGGTGTATTTGCTAAAAAACTAAATTTCATAATATGCATCCTTTTATATTTGATTTATATATTGATTTAAAAAAAGACTCTCCATAACGGAGAGTCACCTAGCCCGGCTTCTCTATAAGCCATGTTCTGTACTAATGTGTTAAAACGTGCACTAGATTACACTCACACAATAGTGATAATCATCTGTCTATATTACCTTCGTAATATCTCTTTCTTCTGTTGAATTCCAGAGAAAAAGTGCTCCTACCTAATTTGGATTGCTCACTCGAGGGGTTTACCCGTTCCACTTTTTATGTTTCCATAAAAAATCGTCACTGTGGCACTTTCAAGTTTGCTTTCATATCAAAATGACTTAGAAAACTAAACTGCCGTTAGCATATAGCTACCTTGACTTATTGTTTCGTCAAGCACGAACACTACAGTCATCTCAGACTGTGTGAGCATGGACTTTCCTCTAAGTTTCCTTAGCGATTATCCGATCCACCGGGAATTATTTAGTATGACCAAATACTTTTTTCTCTAAATTAGAAAGACGTTTTAAAATATCGATATGTTGATTCTGACTGTCAGACACATCACCACGAGAACGTGTTGCCACTCGGATTCTTAACTCTTCGACTTCTTTTTTTAAACGTTTGTTTTCTTCTTCAAGCTTTTGTAAGTTTTTGTTCATATCTGCCATACGCTGATAATCAGCTATGACATCATCTAAAAAAGTATCAACTTCAATTGGTTGATAACCTCTAATTGTTTTTTCAAACTCTTTCTCAAAAATATCTTTAGCAGACAAGTTAAGAGAATATTCGCTCATTTCTTTCACCTCTTAGTTGTCATATTGGTAACTAATAAAATCATTTAAATCGTCAAATTGAATTCTTTCAATATTATAATCAGATTTGCTACTCTTTTCAAGTAAATGACGATATATATACTTTAAGTTAGATTCAGACTCTTCATCATAAAATATTAATGCATGTGAACTGTTATCTGTTAAAAAGCGATTGATTTCTTTAAACATACTTGGATTTTCATAAGGACGTTTAAAAATGTATGATGAAAATTCCGCCTCATTTTCGATTTCTTGTAAGATGAGTTTATCTTCATCTTTAAATCGCTCATCATAGTTATAAAAAGGCTTCAAGACAATATATTTAAAATCATAAATTTCTTTTAAGTCTTTTAATACTTCGCCTGCGTACATATCTATGCCAGGATAATTTTGGACGATAAACCATTCTGCCCCATTTTCTATATATTCGATGATTTTCATTTTTAAAAATGATTTTAAAACAGTCACTTCTTCTTGTTTATGGTTAAATATACCGAGTTCATAATTTTTATATCCTATAATTAAAACTCTCATATTAGCTCCTTGTTTATAATATAATTAAACCACATTGAAATGAATTTAAATTTTTCATTAAATAGACGTGTTTTAAATTCTTTTTTATGACAAGCCATTGCAAGTTCTGTTATTTGTTGAGATAGTTTAACTTTTGTGTCACTGTTATAATACCTGTCAGAAGAAATAGATTCTATAGAAGTTGCGATTTTATCGGCATAATTCAAAAAGGGTTGAATTTCATTTTCAAAACTGTAATTATAACCATTTTGTGCCGTTTCATATTTATGTTTAACTTCTTTAAGATACATCCTTAAATCACTGCTTTTAAGATCGCTATTCAATAGACTCATCCTTTTAAAACGATAGATTTATGTACATATACTATTGTATAATAATTTAACATGAATGAATATACTCAAGGAATGATTAATTTGAAGTATCCTGCTGGTATTCAAAAAAGTAATGTCACTAGTAATCATAGAAAGAAGAAAGTACAATATGGCCATCGAGGAATGACGCTTGAAAAGGATATCGATACGACAAATAAGTATTATTTAAATACAAATCGTGCGATTATCCATAAAAAACCAACACCTATCACAGTTGTGAATGTAGATTATCCATCGAGAAAAAAGGCTAAAATAACAGAGGCTTATTATAAAACACCTTCAACAAGTGACTATAACGGTATTTATAGAGGGAGATATATCGACTTTGAAGTAAAAGAAACGAGAAATCCGACAAGGTTTCCTTTTATCAATATACATGAACACCAAGTTGAGCATATGAGAGAATGTCACAAGCAAGGTGGCATTGTTTTTATTATTATGAGATTTCACGTACACGATGAAGTCTTTTTATATCCGATTGAACGATTTTTAGTCCACTGGGATAATTTTAAAAACAAAGATGGAAGAAAATCGATTCGATATGACGATGTAAAAAAAGAAAGCTATCAAATCCCCGAGAAATATAATCCGAGATTTGATTACTTAAAAACTGTAGATGAAATTTATTTTGGAGAGAGGTAAGAAGATGAATAATCCTTTATCGAGAAATAAAAGGAATAATAAATCTAAAAAAACGTTATGGAAACGTCTTGCGTTATTATTTATATTAGCGTGTGTTTCGATGTTTGTGCTTGGAATTGTTGTATTTGCATATTTCGCTTCAACTGCCCCAGCATTTAGTATTGAAAAATTAAAAGACCCAATTCCTTCTCGAGTTTTCGATAAAAATGACGAGCTTGTCACGACAATTTATCAAGGAATTGAACGAGAATATATCGATATTGATGACACACCTGAACATATGACTGATGCTGTACTTGCTGTAGAAGATAATAGATTCTATGAGCACGGTGCGATTGACTTTAAACGTCTTGGAGGTGCTGTAGTTAAAAATGTTACAGGAGGATTTGGATCTCAAGGGGCTTCCACAATCACTCAACAAGTCGTTAAACGTGCATTTTTAACAGAAGAAAAAACAATTAAACGTAAAGCACAAGAAGCATATTTATCATATCGTTTAGAACAAGAATATTCTAAAGATGACATTTTAGAAATGTATTTAAATAAAATTTACTATTCTGACGGTATATACGGTGTACGTACAGCAAGTTTATATTATTTTGATAAAGAGCTTGAAGATTTAAACTTAAAAGAAGCGGCATACTTAGCAGGTCTACCGAACTTGCCAAACGTTTATAACTTATATGTAGATGCTGAATCGGGTAATAAGCGTGCGAACCAAGTGCTTTCATTGATGCTTCATCACGGTAGAATTACTGAAGATGAATACAATGAAGCGGTAAACACTGATTTAACTACGAACTTAATTGCGAGATCAGAAGAAGAACGTGCATCAACGGAACCAAAAGATCCTGAATTTGCTGCATACGTCAACATTATTAAAACTCAGCTTGAGGAATCAGATGAATTTAATAACATCGAAATATCTGAGTTACTTTCATCTGGTATCGATATATATACTAATATGGACGCTAATATCCAGCGTACATTACAAGATACAGTTGATGACAAAGAGTTTTTCTACGGTGATAAGTTTAAGAGTGATGATTTTAATATCGCATCGTCAATACTTGATACAAATAGTGGCGCATTAATTGCGATTAGTGGTGGTAGAGATTATCAAGAGGTAGTGAAAGAAAATCTTGCGATTACTCAACATAACACTGGTTCTACAATGAAGCCTATACTTGCATATGGACCTGCGATAGAAAATATGAAATTACCTACAAATTATACTGTTCAAGATGAAATGTCTTATTCACCGAAAAATTTCGATGGTCAAATTTACAACTATGATAAACAAGGTCACGGAACGGTGACAATTAGAGATGCCCTAAGACAAAGCTTTAACGTACCTGCTGTAAAAGTATTTGAACAAGTAGAAGATGAATCAAGCGGATCTGCTGAAGATTTCTCGAAAGGTTTAGGACTCGATTACTCTAAAAAGCTAGACGGAGATTATTCAATATCATTTAACGATGTACTTGGTGGTAATGAATCAAGATTTAGCCCTCTCCAAATGGCACAAGCATACGCAGCATTTGGTAACGGTGGTACATTTAATGAAGCTAGCGCAGTTCGATATGTAATTAACTCTGAGAACGAAAAGATTGATATGGACTATGAAACTCATAAAGCGATGGAAGATTATACAGCATTTATGATTACAGATATGTTAAAAGATACATTTGATCCATATGGTAGTGCCGATTATATAAAAATGGATGGTTTAAATATCGCAGCGAAAACTGGTACAACGTCTTATTCAGACAATGTATTGGATGAATATAATTTACCAAGTAACGCAGCAAAAGATGCTTGGATTGTTGGCTATACTCCAGAATATACGATGAGTGTATGGACAGGGTTTACAAGTACTAAAAAAGACGGTGTCACTTCATTTATTGGTAATGAAGAACATATTACACCGCAGTGGTTCTTCCAAGATGTAATGAATCAAATTAGTACATTTAATGGTCAAGACTTTACAAAGCCAGACAGTGTGAATTGGATAAACGGAAATGAACTTGCTGTAAAGGATAGTTCTTTCTTCTTTAATAATAACTCAAATAATAACAATAATAATGATACTAATAATGATTCAAATAATAACAGTAATCAAAAAGTACGTAGATATTACTATACAACACCTAGTGAAGATGACTCAGAAGAAAACACTCAATCTGAAGAAAGTAAGGAGTCAGAGGATAATAAAGAATCACAAGAAAGACAAGAAACTGAAACGACAAATCCAGTAGAAACACCTTCAGAAAGTGAAAATTCTAATACGAATCAAGACACAACACCAAGTGAATCTGGTGGAGAAACAAATACTCCTCCACCATCAAATAATTCAGATGATAATTCAAATAATTAAAAAAGCAAAGTAGCGTTGTACCGAACCCATAAATCCGGACATTCTTGTCCGTGAATTCTTATATGGCTTGTTTCCTGTATTGAACAGGAGACAGGCCATTTAATTTCTCTTTTATTCTTTTGTTGTTGTACCAATCAATATATTCTTCTAATGCCTCGATTAATTCTTGAACATTTTGATATTTAACACCGTAATAGATTTCTTGTTTAAGCAAACTAAAGAAATTCTCCATAGGTGAATTATCTAAACAATTTCCACGTCTAGACATACTCTGCTTGATATTATTCTGCTCTAGTAATTGTGTCCATTTGACATGCTGATAATGAAACCCTTGATCTGTATGAATCATGAGATTATGCTCTATAGGCAGCTTCTTAATAGCTTTCTCTAGGGACTCACAAGTAAATTTTACTGTAGGTGATGTAGAGATACTGAATGACACAATCTCACTATTATATAAGTCCATAATGGGTGAGAGATACACTTTTACATCTGAGTTGTCCACTTTGAACTCAGTTACATCACTGACATAAACTTCATTCATCTGATCTACGTTAAATGCTCTGTTTAGCTCATTATCTGCAATTTTTCCAACTTCACCTTTATACGAACTATACTTTCTACTTCTTGTTGTGAATTTCGTACACAATAAATTGTACTTCTTCATAAGTCTGAGCACTCTTTTATGGTTCACAATAATACCTAGATTCTTTAGTGCGAGTACAACTCTTCTATAGCCGTAAGTAAATCTAGATTCTTGAATGATGGATTGTATTTGTTGAACTAATCGCTGCTCAGATTCATTTACCTGATTTAATTTTTCTTTCCATTCATAAAATGAAGATCTTGGTAACTCAGAAATCTCTAACCAAGTACTCAGTTTAACTTCTGTTTTAATTTGCCTTACTTCTAGTACTACTTGCGTCTTTTCTTTGTTTGAGCACGCTTTTCCCGAAGCAAGGCATCCAACTTTTTTTGGTAAAGCAGTTTTGCTTCGAGGTACTCATTTCTTTCTCTTAGTTCAATAAGTTCTTCTCTCTCAGACTTTGATAGTTCTTTTGGTTCATCGTTATTCTTAGGCATAGTCGTTCCCTCACGTTTTCTAGGTCTTCCTAAAGTACCACACAAACCACTAAAGCCTTCCAAATCATACTTTCGCTGCCAACCAGCTATTGTAGATGGATTCTTGATTCCAAAGACTTGAGCTGTTTCTGAATAGGAAGTTTCGTTATTTATCCTATATTTTAATACGGATAACTTAAACTCACCAGAATAACGTGTTTTAGATAAACTTTTCTTTAAACCAACTTCGCCATAGAGATTATAAGCCATTATCCAATTGTTGATCGTGTCATGGCTTATATTAAACTCTTTTGAAAGAATGATTGCTCCAAAACCTTCTTCATATCTTCTTATAATTTCTAACTTCAAATCATAACTATACTTTGACATACGAATAACCCCCTAAATCCGTGTCCGGATTTAGGGGGTCAGTGCACGTGCGCTACTTTGCTTTTTCTTTTTCTAGTTTACGCTTTCTTTTTTGACCTTCTCGGCACATATACAATAGTGGACAATCAAAGCATTTTGGATTTCTAGCTAAACAGTGGTATCTCCCAAAGAAAATAAGTTGATGATGAGCTTTACTCCATCTATCCATAGGTATTTTTCTCATTAATGTTTCTTCGACTTCAGTCACGTTATCTTTCCATCTTGCGATACCTAGGCGTTTTGAGACACGTTCAACATGAGTATCGACGGCAATCCTTGGTGTATCAAATGCAACGCTTAAAACAACGTTTGCAGTTTTTCGACCTACACCTGCAAGTGTAATTAGTTCATCGTAATTTGTTGGTACTTTACCATCAAACTTATCAATTAAGTCACGACATAACTTTTGAATATTTTTAGCTTTTGTACGATATAATCCAATCGTTCTTATATCATTTTCCAGTTCTTCTAATGGAACATTGAGATAATCTTCTGGTGTTTTATATTTTTGAAATAAGTGATCAGTGACTTTATTTACTGATATATCTGTTGCTTGAGCGGATAATAATACTGCAATAGTTAACTCAAATTCATTACTATAGTTTAACTCAGCTTCAGCTTCAGGAAACATGTCGTGAATGATATCTAATGCTTCCATCGTCTTCTTTTTACTTAACAATGTTTAATCTCCTTCTAACCAATTTATAAATGGAACGTTTGGCTCGTTTGTATCTTCTTTTTTCATACTGTGGAGTATTTTCTCCACATAACTTAGTGAAGTTACATTGTTTTTGTATGCGATATCTATGCCCTCTTTAATATTTTCGGTACTATAGCCATCATCTCTCAGCCAAGCTGTCATACGTTCATATTCACTAGGTCCAAGCGTTCTACCATATAGTTTTTCAATGTATTGAAATAAGTTTTTGATATCATTATCAGTATACGTAGATTCTTTTTTATTCATAATGACATTTTCTAGCTTATTATAAAGCGGATTAAAGTCATATGTTTCAATATGCTTCCCATCAATAACTTTAGTATTAATATTGATAAAGTTTTCTTTAATTAATTTCTGAATTAGTATGGATAGCTCTTCAGGTGTAAACGTTGAACCTTCGATAATATCGTCAAAAGAAATCTCTTTACTGCCGTCATTACTATATTCAATTAATCGAATTAGTAAAATTGTAAGTTTTTCATCAAGCCCGATTTTAGCATAATGATCAATTAAAAGCTTATTCACAGAAATACGAATAAATTTTATATATTCATTCATTAAAATTCTCCTACTTATAATAATTAAAGAGATATTAGTGGCTAATATCTCTTTTTTTATTAATTATTTGAATGTTCTTCTACAAACTCTTTAAGACGACGCATCGCTTCATTAAATTTATCTTCGCTTAATGCATAACTAATACGTATGTTATCTTGAGAACCAAATGCTGATCCTGGAACTAATGCAATGTGTTTCTCTTTTAAAAGTGCTTCTACAAACGCGTCTACATTTTCAAAGTTACATTTTTCGACGAGTTCTTTTACTTCAGGGAACAAGTAAAATGCTCCAGTTGGTTCTACACATGTGATGTATGGAATCTTTTGAATTTCTTTATACGCATTATCTCGGCGATTTTTAAACGTTTCATTGTAATCTTTTAAGTATGTCTCTTCTAAATTATAAGCTTTAATTGCAGCAAACTGTGCAGGTGTTGTTACGCTAGATACTGATTGACTCTGTAATTTAGACATTGCTTTAATAAGAGATTTGTCGCCACATGCATATCCGATTCTCCACCCTGTCATTGCGTGAGATTTACTGACACCATTTACAACAACGGTGTTTTGTTTCATTTTCTCACTCATTTCAGCAATTGAATAATGTTTGCCTTCATAAACTAATACTTCATAAATTTCGTCAGAAACGACGATAATATCTTTCTCTTCTAAGTAATCTGCGAGTGCTTTTAATTCATCTTTACTGTAGATAACACCTGTAGGGTTGTTTGGAGAATTTAAAATTAAAATTTTAGTCTTATCCGTAACATGATTATCTAATATTTCTGGTGTTAATTTATAGTTTGTTTTACTTGTTGTTTTAGCAACGACTGGTGTTCCTTCAGCAAATTTTACTTGATCGATATAAGATACCCAGTACGGCGATGGAATTATAACTTCATCTCCAGGGTTTAATATCGCTAGAAAAATATTAAATAATACTTGCTTTGCACCACTACCAACGAAAATTTCATCTACACTGTAATCGAGATTATTATCTTTTTTCATTTTGTTTTTAATTGCTTCACGTAGTGGTAAGATACCTGTTGTTGCAGCATATTTAGTTTGTCCCTCTAAGGCTGCTTCATATGCTGAGTCGATGACTTCTTTTGGAGTATTAAAATCAGGTTCACCAGCAGAGAGGCTTATGATATCTTTACCTTCTGCTTTTAAATCACGTGCTAAATTTGAAATGGCAATTGTTGGACTTGGTTGTAATAGATCCATTCTTTTTGAAATTTGCACAATATTCTCCCCCTAAATGGTTAATAATTTTATTATAATCTAGTTAACATATCATTGAAAGCAGACCTATCGTCATAAATGATATTTTCTTCCTCAAAATACTTTAAAAAGGCATTTTTATATGGCTTATTGAGTAATCGATTATCAAAAAGAATGATTCTACCACTGTCATTTTCATTACGTTTAAGACGTCCTAAAATTTGTCTAAACATAAATACTGCATCTGGTAAATCTTTTTTATAGAAATGCCTAAATCCATCACCAGTTGGTACGGGGAATGGTAATTTTGTTAAAAAGATTGTACGATCATTTAGATTTTCAAAATTAATCCCTTCAGTAAAACTTTCTGTCGCAAGTAATAAACAGTTTTGAAGCTGATTATATTGAAGTAATAACTTATTTGCTGAATCATTTTTATTTTGTTTTAATATCGGGAAATCAAACAATTCACTCTCAATGATAAACTGATAGACGTCGTTTAATAACTTATAATTTGTAAATAATACAATCATCTTTTCTTGTCGAATACTGTAGTACATTGAGATATAATCTACAAGGTCTATAATATATGCTTCTCTATCATTTAAGTCATGAACATCATTTGGTATAAATAAATTGACACTGTCAAAAAGATTATCATTTTTAATAATTTTCGTGTCAAATTCACCATTAAACCATTCGTCTAAATGATTAAATGACTCATTGACTTCTAACGTACCAGAAATGAGTAATTGACCTTTTAAAGATTCTAAATCGCTGTACAACAATTCTTTAGACTGATTATTAACTAAAAGTGTTGTCTTTTGGAAGTTTTTATCAGTAATTAATCGATATTCATTGCTTTTTAAATGTTTTACAATATCATGTATTTTTAGCTTAAAATGATGGAGATAATTATATAAGGACTCATAGTTTTCAGTATTTAATATTGAACTTAAAATGATGTCAATTAAATTTAAAATATGTGTAAACTGTGTTGTTGCCAAGGTTATATTTTGATGATTTAATTGAGCAAATGCTTCATCAATTGTTTTATTTAACTGACTAAGCATACTAATTAAATAATCTTTTTTCTCATAATGATTATGGTCTAAATAATCTTTTAAAATACGATCCTTATTGTTCGCTCCAATTTGTGATAATAAAAACTTTAAATCCATATATTTATAGACTGTTTCATTTTGACTATTTACTGCCCTTAATACTTGATGGGCTTCATCGACAATCAAATAATTACTATCCATTTCAGTTAGACACTCTTGCATAAAATAATGATTCGTAATACATATATGACTAGATTTAGCATGATCTACCGCACGATTATAAAAGTATTGATCATAATCACTGATTTGATAATGTGCAGTGTCATAATAGAGTTTTTCAGGACCTTTTAATGAGACTTCACCTAAGTCACCAGTTTTTGTGGATGTCAGCCATACAAGTAATTTCATTTTAAGAATTATAATTTCGTAATTGTCATCTTTAAATTCAAGCAATTTAAGCATCGTATTTAAATTGATATAATTTGACTTCCCTTTTAACATCGCAATAGGTAATTTGTTTAAATTTGATGCTTTTAATAAACGCTTTAAACTACGATAATACATTTCCTCTTGTAATATCTTTTTACTCGTTGAAATTAAAATTTGTTGATTTGTCTCATTACTAAACGCAATGCTCGCAATTAATATAGCTTCAGTTTTACCAAGACCAGTATATGCTTCTAAAGCGAGTGCTTTATTTTCTTTTAAACTGTTATAAATTGTATAGATTAACTTGATTTGATCATCACGATGTTTAAATTGATTTATTTTTAAAAAGTTCTCGTATAATGACTCGATTGTTATATGAGATTCTATATGCTGATCTTCTTTAACTTCTTTAATGCTTAAAGATTTTACTAAAAATGATGCATCTTTATGGTTGTTCTCACTTAGCGATGCAAATAATAATTCACTGACATTTGTGTCTAATGATTTAGAAATATTATATAAACGTATCATCGTTTGTCGGTCTAAACTTTGAATTTTATTTATAATTTTAATAAGAAGCTCTGCCGTTGCTTTAGCATCGTCATATGCACGATGTGCGTTATCTAACGTCAAATTTAAAGATTTTGATAAAGCACCAAGTTGATACGAGTTTAATGTTGGAAAAAATATTTTTGATAATTCCACCGTATCTATTGCCAAATTAGGCTTAAAGTTAATTCCTACTTCTTTAAAAGCAATTTTTAAAAAATTTAAATCAAATTCAATATTATGAGCAACAAAGCAGCAGTTAGCGAGTAATTCATACACTTCATCTTTAATATCGCTAAACTTTACACCTGATTTAATATCTTCTAAAGTAATTGAAGTGAGCTCTGTCACAAAGGAAGGTATATCGTCAGCGTCAGAAATTAAGTGATTGTAATCACCAACGATCTTATTACCTTCAACAAACACAATACTCAAATCAATTATTTTATCTTTATATGGATTATTACCAGTCGTTTCTAAATCTACAACAGCAAATCGCTTGTCTAACATAAAAAATCACAACTCTATTCTTCAATATCTGCGCTGATGACTTTTTTTATATAGCCATCATCATTAATTACTACAAGTATACCATTATCATCGATATCAATTGCCTTTGCATAAAATTGTTCGCTTGGCGTCGTAATTTTAATTCTATTACCTAATACGACGGAATAACTTATATACTCATTTCTAATAGACTTAAAGTCTTTACTTAAAAATAATTCATAATACTTTTCAATATTATGAATTAAATCATTAACAAAATCTTTTACATTAAATGTATCATTCGCAAATCGTTCAATCGACTCTTTTTTTTCTACTTCAGACCGCTCATTAAATAAGTTAATTCCTATTCCACAAATGATAGAAAGCTGTTCCTTTTCTTTAATCATTTCTGTTAAAAAACCACAGACTTTTTTACCTTCAATGTAAATATCATTTGGCCACTTAATTTTTATATCGTAATCGATAAAAGATTCAATAGTTTTAGTTATTGCGAGTGCTATAAATAAGTTAAACTCTATGAGTTTTTCTCTACTTACATTAGGTCTAAATACAAATGATCCGTAAAATCCTTTATCGTTCGGAGACTCCCAATTTCTTTTAAATCGACCAACACCATCAGTTTGAGTGAGTGCTGCAACTAAAAATTCGTCTTTATAATTCTTTAATTCCTCTTTAGCAATCGTTTGAGTTGAACTAATGGTATCTTTAAATATTAGTGATTTAAAGTATTTACTATTTTCCGATGCAACTTTTACAGAGTTTTTAATATTCATCTTTCACCCACTCAATAATAGACTCATAATTATTGTCTAATTTATTAAATAAAACATTTCTTTCAATTTCTGAAATTAACTCTTTTAACCAAGGGCCTCCACGTCTATTTAATGTTTTCATTAGGTCATTACCGTTAACAGCAAGATCTTTCTTGCTTCTAATCATTAGTCGTTTCTTTTCTAATAGTATATCGTTGATTTGCTTTAAATATTGTTGGTTTAAAAAATTATTATCATTAATAATATTTTTTAAATTTAATATATCATGTTCAGTATAATTATATGCGAGTATAATTGGTGATTCATTTTCAGATAGATTTTTATAAAGTCTTAATGAATCCTTGATATTATTTTTTTCATCATTCGAAAGCTTTAACTCATTTTCAAAATGATTATTTTCGTTCAATATTTGTTGAATGATAATTTCATTGATGAGTGAATGTACATTTGTTTTTTTAACATAATCTATATCTAACTTATTAAAATAAGGTAAGAAATTAAGTATTTCAGAATGAATTAATAAGCTTTTCGCATGTGATACATTTACGCCACTATAAAGTTTTTTTAATTCTTGTACGATACGTTCAACTGAGATGTACTTTACATTAGAAGCAAGCTGTGAGATTGCATTAAATGTACTTTTATTTAATTTAAAATCTAATTGTGATACAAAACGAATTGCACGAAGCATTCTTAATGCATCTTCATTAAAACGTTCATATGGATCTCCAACTGTTATAATTTCTTTATTTTTAATTGATAATTGTCCGTTGTACGGGTCATAAATTTTAAACATTCGATCCATAGCAATTGCATTCATTGTAAAGTCACGACGTGCTAAATCCTCTTTTATAGATGTTGTAAAAGACACTGAATCCGGTCTTCTATAATCTGAATACGTTGTCTCGGTACGATAAGTTGTCACTTCAAATGGAGTTTTATTTATAACGACAATCACGGTGCCATGTTCAACTCCGACGTCAATGGTACGTGGAAATATATTTTGAATATCTTCTGGGAGTGCATTCGTAGTAATATCGATATCTCCAATGTCTACGTTCATTAAATAATCTCTAACTGATCCACCGACAAAATAAGCTTCAAATCCATTTTTTTGTAGCGTATCTAATATTAAATTTGCTTCTTTAAAAGTTTCTTCAAGATTCATAATCAATTTTCCTTAATGACTGATTTATAAATATCTTCGTATTGTGAGACAATTTCTTTTTCTCCAAATCGAGCTCTTACATCTTTAATCATTGTTTCTTGCATATCTTTATAAAGTGTTTCATTCGTTAACAACTCTACGGCATGTTCTGCTGCAGCTTCTTTGTCGTACACATCAACTATATAACCAGTTTCACCGTGCTTAATAACCTCTTTAATTCCCCCTGCATTTGAACCGATAGGTACACTACCACAATTCATTGCTTCTAAAAGCGCAAGGCCAAAACTTTCTTTGATACTTAATAGCATGAATAAGTCACTCATTTTATAAAATGATGTAACATCTGTTTGTTGACCGACGAGATGAACTTTATCTTCTATACCAAGTTCGTAGATTAAGTCTCGGACTGGACCAATTTCAGGTCCATCTCCAGCTAAAACTAAATCACTCTTTACAGATTTTTGGATAATATAAAAAGCTTCTACTATCGTTTTTATGTTTTTAATTTTTCTGAAGTTAGATGAATGCATAATCACTTTTGAGTCTTGATCGATACCAAGACTCTGTTTCATGTGACTTTTTACTTCTTCTAAATTATTTCTATTGAAACGAGTTTCATCTACAAAGTTGTAGATAGTTTCGATATCTTTATTTGGTTTAATCATATCAATAGTTTGTTGTTTTAAGCTATTTGACACAGCCGTCGTTACGTCGGAATTTTCAATACCAAAACGTATCGCAGGTTCTAGGCTTCTATCATGACCTAAAACAGTAATATCTGTACCGTGAAGCGTCGTTATAATACCAACATTACGTTTAGACATCTGATTTCCTAATATACCCGCCACAGCGTGTGGTATCGCATAATGCATATGAATAACATCTAAATCATGTAAATCAATAACTTCTGCAATTTTTGAAGCAAGGGTAATGTCGTATGGTCTAAATTTAAAGACATTATAATCGTTGATTTCAACTGTATGTACATAAATATTAGAATAATTACCTATTAATCGAAATGGAACACTAGAAGCAATAAAATGAATCTCATGGCCGAGTTTTGACATTTCTATTGCAAGTTCTGTCGCGATAATCCCACTTCCACCAACACTTGGATAACATGTCACTCCAATTTTCATTTAAATCTTCCTTTTTAAATAATGTTCCATATAAGTATAATAAAGAAATTGATTATTGTGAAATAAAAAAACTACTCAATAATTTGAGTAGTTTTAGTTATTTCTAGCTATTAAAATTAATCTTACTAGTTCAGCTACAGCTGTTGCTGTTGCTGCCACGTAAGTCATTGCTGCTGCACTAAGTACCTTTTTAGCATGACGGTATTCTTTTTCATTCACAATATTTAATCGCTGAATTTGTTTCATCGCTCGATTTGAAGCATCGAATTCAACTGGTAATGTGACGATTTGGAATAATACTGAGAATGCGAATAAACCAATTCCGCCCCAGAGTAAATAAGTTCCTAGTGTTGGACCAGATGCCTGCATTCCTGCAGTGAGTAAAATACCTGCCATAATTAAGAAGAACGCAAAATTACTTCCAAATTGTGCAAGTGGAAATATTGCTGATCTAAAGTTTAAAAACATATAACCAGTTGCGTGTTGAATTGCGTGTCCTACTTCGTGTGCCGCAACTGCTGTACCAGCAACCGATGGTTTGTCGTAGTTATCTGGTGATAATACAACAACTTTTTTACCTGGATCATAATGGTCAGTAAGTTGACCTTTCCCACGTAACACTTCAACGTCATAAATACCATTTTCTTTTAAGATCATTTCTGCTACTTCTTTACCTGTTAAACCGCTCGTAGAACGGACTCGACTATATTTTTTAAATGTCGAGGTTACGTTCATTTGAGCGAGTAATGGTACAATTAAAAGAATAGCGAAATATATAATATACATCAACATAAAACAACTCTCCTATTCTTCAATATACATCATACTTTAGAAAGCATTTTAAAGTCAATTCAAACGTTTAGTTGGTACTAACGTTTTAAGCAATACTAAAACAATTACCGTTAACCAAAATGATAAATATCCAATATGATCACTAAAACGATCTAACGACCCATATTTTGGATACTGCATATAGACGTAGTCGATTACATCATTATGAAATAACCAAAGCGCTGTAACATAAAAATGCCATGGTTTAATTTCTAAATGTGGTAAAAATAAAAATGCTTGAAGCGCCATTATACTATGAGACATGATTAGCATGAGACCAACTGGTGTAATCATGTTTAATTCAAAGAAAAATAGAAAATTCATAATGACCGCCCAAACACCATACTTAATCAAAGTTGTAAATGCTAAAGCATCTATTAAACCGTATTTTTTATTAAAGAGAATTGATACAATTACAATACATAAAAATAGAGTTGCTGTTGGACTGTCTGGAACAAATGGATAAAAATACCACTTTGTTACAGATAATTGTCCATGATACCAATAATAACCATAAATTGTACCAAGAAAATTTGATATGAGTAATATAATTAAAAATATTCGATTATACATCAATTGGTATAATAACTGAGTCATAAAGTCACCTATAAAAATACCCTCAATGCGTCTTGCATCGAGGGTAAAATTTTAATTATTCACCAGTATTGTCAGCGTTCTTTTTATCTGTAAGTTCAAGGTTAGCAATGAATTGAGAAATTTCATCAATCTCATCTTCAGTCAGCGTATCTTTAAATGCTGGCATCGTTTCTGTACCGTTTTCTACGAAAGCTTTAACAGTGCCTTCATCAAGGTCTGGAGTTACTAAGTCTGGACCAGATGCACCTGTTAGTTCTCCTCCGTGACAGCTTGTACAGTTCGTACGAATTAATTCATTGAATACTGGATCATCAGAATCTAAGTTTGAGAACACAATTTTACCTTGTTCAGCTTGTTGTTCCCAGTCGTGGTATGCAACTGATTCCCAAGTTGCATAGAAAATAATAGCTACTGAAACAATCATTAAACTTGCCGCTACTGGGCGTTTTTTCCAGTTTCTGTGTTTTGAAGTATCTAACCAAGGCATTAATAGTAATGCCCCCATTGCTAGACCAGGAATAATAATTGCACCTACTACGTTAAATGGACCAGATGCATATGAATACTTAAGAATCTGGTATAAGAATAAGAAATACCAGTCAGGTAATGGAATATAACCTGTATCTGTTGCATCAGCCATTCTCTCAAGAGGTGCCGGGTCAGCAACGATTAAGCATAGAAAACCAACTAAGAATACCGCACCAGTCAACCATTCTTTTAATAAGAAGTCTGGGTAGAATTCTTCTGTTCTACCAGGGAATTCTGAGTAGTCGCGATTTAGCTTTGGTTTTTCATAGCTTTGAATTCGTGAGTCTCCAACAAACTTAAGACCTTTACCGCGCTTCATTAATTTCTACCTCCCCTAAAAATTAGATCCTATAGTGGACCTGAAATTCCTTGTCTACGTATTAAGATAAAGTGAATCCCCATTAATACAAACAATGCTGCAGGTAGGAAGAATACGTGAATCGCAAAGAATCTTGTTAGAGTCTGTGCGCCTACAATTTCTGCATCTCCAGCGAGTAGTGTTTTAATCCATTCACCAATAAATGGTACTGATTCAGCAATATCAAGACCAACATTCGTTGCGAATAATGCTTTCATATCCCATGGTAGTAAGTAACCAGTAAATGCTAATCCTAACATTACCATGAATAGTAATACCCCTACTACCCAGTTTAATTCACGTGGAGATTTATAAGCACCTGTAAAGAATACTCTTAATGTATGTAAGAACATCATTACAACTACTAAACTCGCACCCCAGTGGTGCATACCGCGTACAATCATACCAGCTGCAACATCGTTTTGCAGATAATAAACAGAGTTCCAAGCATTAACGATGTCTGGTACGTAATACATTGTTAAAAACATACCGGATAGAACTTGAATTACTGTAATGAAGAAAGTTAATCCACCAAAACAGTAGACGAATGCTGAGAAGTGATAGGCAGGGTTAACGTGCTCAGGCACTTCGTGATCAGCGATGTCTCTCCAAATCGGAGTGATATCAATTCTATCATCAATCCAATCGTAAATACGATTTAGCATAAAATCCCTCCTATTTTACTCAAACAAGCGTGTTCTCTTTTTTCTTACCAATTGTGATATATCCATCTTTTTCTCCAACTTCGAACTCATCAAGTGGTCCACGTGGAGGTGTCCCTGGTACGTTGTTACCATCTTTAGTATACAGACCGTTATGGCAAGGACAGAAGAACATATCTGGGTTATTATCATCTCCAGCCCATGTAACTGTACAACCTAAGTGTTTACATACAGGCGATAATCCGACAAGCTTGTCCCCATCTTTATAGACCCATGCAAAGTTAGTAACTTCACTTTCGTACCAAGCATCTTGTTGGGTAAATGTGAAATCAACCTTCTCAGGTTCTTCTGTTATTTCACTAACCTTAACACTTGTAACGATTTCGTCACCTTCAGCATCAGTCTGGAATAATGGATCTAATGCGAATCTACCCATTGGTAGAATCATTCCGGCTGCCATAAAAGAACCGACACCCATTAATGAATAGTTTAGAAATTGGCGTCGAGTAACTTTATTTGACATTCCATTTCCCCCCTCAAACTTACAATCTTTTCTATATTAATAACTAAGACATATTAAGTTTATCCTATTAGATAAGCATGGTCAACAAGTCTTTTCATATTTTAGACAAACTTTTCTAATTTTTATAAAAGTACATTTTATTGATTCCAGAATTTAATAATTTGTTTTAAAACATTTGTCATCTCATCTTTTACAAGTGATTGCATAACATCTGCTTCAAAATTTTCAAGTGGTATACTATTTAATTTAATTTGATCAAACTCTTCAATATCTCTATTATTAACAGTTAAAATTACGATATGTTTAAATCCAAAGTCTTTTAATTGGTTACCATAGTTTACTACATTGCTTGAATCATTATTAATTACTGAAAACAATGGTGTAATTAATAGACGACCTTTCAGCTGTTTTTCTAATAAAAATAATACGTGCTGCATAAGTTCGATGTTGTTTGAATTCTCTAAACGACCATCGGTAATATCAACATCTACGACTGGTATCACCGCCGTGTCGACAAACTCAATTTCATCTTTAATTAATGATAAATCATGGTAGTTGTATAACATAACTATCCCTCGTTTATATTTTTTATTAATTTTGAGAGTATATTAAACTTTTTTTCATCCTTATTAATTAATGCCTCATCAATAAGGTGATCGATTGAATTATTTTTCTCTAAATAATACGTCTCATATACTTGATTAATTTTAACTTCTTTTAGCTTTATATCTTCTTTCATATGAAAATCCATAAAAATTGGATGATTTTTATATTTATTTAGATGATAAAGAATGTCTTCACTATCCAAAATAACAATAGAATCTATTTTTAGCATGACATATGGGTAACGCTCTGAAATAACTAATTGTATATTTGTATCGTTATTTATTAAAGTAACGTTTTTTAATAAATTATTGTCTGACTTTATAAAATTTAATATCCAAACAATTTGATAATTTAAGTTGTTATATTTGTGTAAAAAATAGTCGAAAAAATCTCTTTTAGAATCCATCCTCCTCACCTCTAATATATTCTAACTCTAATTGCCAATCTGAATTATTTGGTTCAAGTTTGATTAATTTATTTAGAATATCAATTCGTTTATCGTCTCGAATTTCAGTTAAGTAATAATAGTAGTCTGATAAAAATTCAGTGTTATCTTTTAAATATTTTTCAGCTTCACCGTAGTATAATTTTGCCTTTTCATCATTTTCATTTCTTGCTTCAATTGTACCGAGTAAGTGAAGTGCGTCGGGTGACATTTCTTTGACATCTAAATGTTTTGTATACTGTTCAATTTCTTCAGTCGTATCAGACTCTAATATACTTTCAAATAGCATAAGTAATGCGTCCTCATATTCAGAGTCTAAATGAGTAGCTTTACTAAAATACTCTTTTGCTTCTTCAACTTGACCTAATTTTAAATTCAATCGACCGATATGATAATAAATTAAAGGATTTAAATCATCGAGAACGCTGTAATCTTTAAGGTATTGAATAGCCCCACTGAAATCATACTCTTTTTCTTTTATTTTCATAAGTAAAATATATGCGTTTATAAAATACGGTTCATTTTCGATAACTGTCATTAACATCTTTTCAGCTTCTTTATATTGTTCTAGCTGAAAATGAACGAGTCCTTTTGAAAAATAATCTTCGTTCTCAAATTCACTAGAATCTACTTCGTTGAAGTATTTGAGTGCAGTCTCTGATTCCATTAAGTTTGTATAAATATTTGCGAGTCTTAAATTCACATTAATATTATTGACTGAGTCAAGTTCTTTTAAGACATTTTTATAATAATACGTTGCTTCGAGTAAGTTACCCTCATAGAAGTATAACTCTGCAATTGCAAAGTCAATAACGATATCGTCGGTTAATTTCTTTGCTTTTAAAAGATTTTTAAGAGCGACATCATTTAAGTGCATCTGTTGAAATACCTCAGCTTTTAATAATAAAGATGTCGGCGTTTCTTTTGCTTCATTTAATAATAATAATGCATCGTCAATATTTCCATTAGTGATATGAATGTCGATTAAATATGAAAGTAGGTTGTCATCGTAATTATTTGTATTATATAGATGATTGAATATTATTTGTGCAGCATCTTTTTCTCCAATTGAATCTAACAAATCACCAAGGACAAATAGTAGTTCCTCATCTTCTTCGTTATATTTCGTTAGATTTTCTAAGACACTTTCAATAGATTGGCTATCATAATTACCAACACGTATTTTATCAATTGCTTTTTCAACAGTGTTACTCATAGTCGACCTCTTTTGTGATTGAATCGATGTCATCTAAAATATTTGGGTATGAAACATTTAAATGTGACATGTCATCGATATTTAATTTTTGATTCATTTTTATCGTCATAATAATTAACATCATGATGATTCTATGATCGCTATAGCTTTTTAGTTGTTCAATAGATTGAGTTAAATTGTTAGTCGGTATAATCTCATACCCATCATCAAAAATATTGAAAGATGCATTAAATTTCTTTAACTCATTCGTTACAGCTACAATTCGGTCTGTTTCTTTAACACGTAGTTCTTGAGCATCTTTAATAGTACTTTTACCATTTAAGAATAGTCCAAGAACCGTCAAGATAGGAATCTCATCGATGAGTTTAGGGATAAGTGTCTCATTAATCATAAAAGGTTTTAGATTTTCTTTATACTTTATTCGTATATCACCGTATGGTTCGCCATCATTATTTTTAACAGTTACTGTCATATTAGCATCAATCTTTTTAAAAATAGTAATAATACCATTTCTTGTCTCGTTTAACGATACGTTTCTAATTGTAATATCACTACCAGGAATTATAGCAGCAAGTACCATTAAAAATGCAGCACTTGAAATGTCTCCAGGTACTCTAACTTCTTGGGCATTTAAATAATCTGTTCTTTTTACTGTAATTATATTATTATCGACTCTTATATTGGCACCAAAATCAGCTAACATTAACTCTGTATGGTTTCTAGAAATATTTTTTTCTATAATTTTTGTTTCACCTTTAGCACCGAGAGCAGCGAATATAATCGCACTTTTAACTTGTGCGCTCGCAACAGGCATTTCATATGTAATGCTTGTTAACTCGCTTTTTTGTATTTTAATTGGTGGATATTCATCGTTAATTAAGCTTATATTTGCTCCCATTTCTTCTAATGGAATTTTTATACGATTCATCGGTCTCTTTTGAATTGTAGAATCGCCTTTAATTTCAGCATTTAACTTAAGTCCTGCAATAAGACCAGTGAGTAAACGAGTTGTTGTACCACTATTTCCTGTATAAAGAGCTTCTTTTGGGGAATTTAGAGACAACAAACCGCCACTTTCAATAACGATTCTTTCATCCTCGATATGAATATATGCACCGAGTTCTTTCATACATTGAATCGTTCTTAAAATATCGTCACTAATTAAGGGCTTATAAATTGTTGTTGTACCTTTACTTAAACTTCCGATCATCACCGCTCGGTGTGTAATTGACTTATCTCCAGGAACTTCTAATGATCCTTTAAAAGTCTTTTTAATTCTATTTGTCATATTAACTCCTGAAATTCTTTTAAATACTTCTTTAATTTGATCTTTTCAATGCCTTTAAAAACAGGTACTCCATAATCTTTTAGTAAAACGAAGTTTATCATATTAGATACACTGTTTTTCTTATCTACAGACATTAAATTAATTAGATTGTCTTCGGCTAAATCATATAGATATGATATGTTATAACCAATTGTATTAAAGTACTTTTTATAGTAATTTAAATCAAATTGAGTATCCAATATTTTGTTCGATAAAAATAGTGTAAATAATAGACCTAAAATTATTGCATGACCATGTTTAAGTTTATATTCATATTCTAAAGCATGACCTAACGTATGTCCGAGATTGAGTGAGCGTCTTAAGTTAGATTCAGTTTCATCGACAGTCACATAATACATTTTTGTTTTTATACCGGAGATAATAAATGGTTCTAATTCTTTTAAATTAATTTTATTTTTTGTTACTTCAATTAAATGATTTACTGTATTTTTATTATTTAACATTGCGTGTTTCACAACTTCTCCAAAGCCGCTTAACAATTCTTCGTTACTTAACGTCTCTAAAAAGTTTAAATCATAAATGACACCTTTAGGTCTATAAAACGTACCCACTAAATTTTTACCTAATGGACGGTTAATCGCGGTTTTTCCACCTATTGAAGAGTCATGACTTAGTAAGGTTGTCGGAACGTGAATATAATCTGTGCCTCTAAGTAAAATACTCGATAAAAACGCACCTGCATCTCCAGTTGCACCACCACCAATTACAACGATTAGACTATTTCTTTTAATTTCGTTTGATAAAAGAAAATCAATCGTATCCATGACGTGATAAATATCTTTAAATGATTCACCTCGAGGTACTTTTATAACATTTTCAAATGTTAAAAACATTTCTTTATATAAATCAAATACATATTCATCAATTAAGTAAAATACATCATTATATTTAGAAGTATAGTAATTGATATATGTTTCAAAAATTGAATGCCCAACGTGTATCGTATAGTTATTCGAATTATAATTTGTTCTAATATCCATTAATATTCCTCTAAGCGCTTATTATAGTTCTTGATATTACGTTTTAAATCTGAAAAATCATCGCTACCAAACTTCTCTAATATTGCTTTAGTAATTTCAATTGCAACCATATGCTCTGCAACTATACTGGCAGCAGGAACTGCTGTTGGATCACTTCGTTCAATTGTTGCTTTAAATGGTTCTTTCGTATCTATATTGACACTCATTAGTGGCTTATATAACGTAGGAATTGGCTTCATAACACCACGTACGACGATTGGCATACCAGTTGTCATACCGCCTTCAAAACCACCTAAATTATTCGTCTTACGAATAAATCCATCATCGTTATTATAGAGAATTTCGTCATGAACGTTACTTCCATTTTGATTTGCCATTTTAAAGCCCATTCCAAACTCGACACCTTTAAATGCATTTATGCTTACAATTGATTGAGCAATTTTAGCATCGAGTTTTTTATCATAATGGACATGAGAGCCAAGTCCAATAATGGGATTTTCAACAATAACTTCTACAATACCACCTAACGTATCACCAGAAGCTTTAGTTTCATCGATGAGTTTTTCGGCTTGTTTTGTTTTCTCCTTCGATACCATACGAACAGAAGATTGTTCTTTTTGTGTCGAAATATCTTTATACGTATACTTTCCGTCATCGATGACGTTACCAATTTGAGTCACTCGACTTGTCATATTAATGTTTAGTGAGTGCAGTAACTCTTTACATAGTGCACCAACGAGCACACGTGCCGTAGTTTCTCGGGCTGAAGAACGCTCTAGGATATTCCTTAAGTCACGGTGGTTGTACTTCATCCCACCAACTAAATCTGCATGTCCTGGTCTTGGTTGTTTAATCACTCGACGCATCTTTTTAATTTCTTCATCAGTAATCGGTTCGGATTGCATGACGTTAACCCACTGCTTAAAGTCATCATTATTTACTTCCATTTGAATTGGGCTACCTAATGTATAACCGTGTCTAACACCACTTCCAAATTCAAATGTATCTTTTTCTATTTGCATGCGTCTACCTCTACCATAACCACCTTGACGCATAAATAATTCTTCTGTCATACGATTTTTGTCAATCGGTACATTTGAAGGGAACCCTTCAACAATTGCCGTAACTTTTTTACCATGAGATTCACCTGCTGTTAAAAATCTCATTTACTACACCTCTTATTTATATAAAATAAAAAGCTGAGTAGTTATACTCAGCCTTTTTTAAAATTAATAAATCCAGTCTTTATTGATTAAGCTATAGTCGATAAGCTCTGATTCATCAAAGAAAAGATTGATTTCACGTTCAGCACTTTCAGGTGAATCTGAACCGTGAATAATATTTTTACCAACTGTTAAACCAAAGTCACCACGGATCGTACCTGGGTTAGCTTCTTGAGGATTTGTAGCTCCTACAACTAAACGTGCAGTGCTAATGATGTTTTCACCTTCAAGAACCATTGCAAATACTGGTCCAGATGTGATGAAATCTACTAATTCACCGAAGAATGGTTTCTCACTGTGTTCTCCGTAGTGTGTTTTAGCAAGATCATCAGATACTTGCATTAATTTTGCACCTACAATTTTGAACCCTTTGTTTTCTAAGCGTTCAACAATTTGACCGATAAGGTTTCTTTGAACACCGTCTGGTTTAATCATTAAAAATGTTCTTTCCATTGACATAATCTCCTTTAATTAATCTGTATATATAATAGCATTTATCAATGTTAATTGTCACATTAATTTAATCTATCTCTTAGTTTTTCAACTACTTCAGCTAAGTAATCTTTGACTGGTGATGGAATGCCTTCTATATTTTGAAGTGATTCATCTAAATAACTACTACTTACTTTCTTTGATTGACTGATTGCATTTGTTTTTAGTAAGTATTTAGATAGTTTTTCACTATTTTTACGAGTATAACTATATTCTTTAAGCATAGATCTAAAATTAGGATCTTCATCTCTTAATAAAAGTACTGGTAAAGTATAATGTCCATTTTTTAAATCTGAAAAGTTCGGTTTACCAAGTACTTTCTCACTCGCTGTAAAGTCTAAACAATCATCTAAGATTTGGAAGCTCATCCCGATGTTATAACCGTACTGTATAAGTTTTTCTAATAATTCATCGTCGACGTTTGTTGCATATGCACCGAGCTTAATACTTAAGACAATTAACAATGCTGTTTTTTTATAGATTTTTCTATAGTAATCATCTATTGTTTGTGTATCGTCAAATTGAGTGTCAAACTGAAACAATTCGCCTTCTACAATTTTTTTCATTGCTTCAGCATATGAATCGTGAAAATCCTGATGTTCAATATGAGCGACTGCTTCAATTGCACTGGATAACAAATAATTTCCAGTATTTACAGCTTGAAAATAGCCATGCTTATAATAAGTTGTTTTATGCTTTCTTCTCGTTTTTGAATCATCGATAATATCATCATGAACTAAACTAGCCATGTGAATTAGTTCTAAACTTGCTGCAGTTTTAATTAAATCATTGTATTTATTTTTGTCCCCTAATTTACCAACGAGAAGCGCTAAAGATGGTCTTAATTTCTTTCCGCCTGTCACATACAAATTGAAACTCTCATCATTCACAATGGATTCTCCAGGTTGTAAACTATATCTAATATAATTATCAATTTGTTTAAGATCAGGCTTGATATATGTTTTAAATGGTTTAGTCATTTAGTGGCTTATGTGCAAAATGGGTCGCAGCCATACCCATGTTATGAGGGACAATTTTAATATTTATAAATCCAGTTGTACTCATTAAATCTTTTAGTTCTTCTTTTGATAAAAAATCTCTTGTTGATTCATATAACCATTTATACTCTTCACCACTTTTAGCAAATAATTGGCCAAATAAAGGCATTATTTTACCAAAGTATATATTAAATAATTTTGCAATAATTTTATTGCTTGGATTCGATGTTTCTAATATAACGAATTGACCCCCCGGTTTTAACACTCTGAATACTTCAATCAGTGCTTGCTTGTAATTCGGCAGATTTCTTAACCCAAAGCCAATTGTAATTAGGTCGAAACTGTTATCATCAAAAGGTAACTCCATCGCATCACCTTGTATGAGCTTTATATTTTCAAATTGTGTTACTTTATCTTTTGCAACTTCTAGCATGTTCTCACTAAAATCTAGTCCAGTAACATCTACATTTTTGTTTACTTCTGCAAGCTGAATCGTCCAATCTCCAGTACCACAACATAAATCTAAAACACAATCATCGTCATGCAAAAAAATTTCAGCCATAGTCTTTTTACGCCAAATATCGTGTTGTTTAAAACTAATGATATCATTCATTTGGTCATAATCTTTTGAAATTGTATTGAATATTGTTTGTATTTTATTATCTTTCATTATTTTCACCATTATCTATAAAAGCTTCGATTTTTCTATTGATTGACTCATTCAAAAAACCATTTGTAATTAAATATTCAATCGGTGCAAAAAACAAGCTCTTTTTATCTTCATTGCTTAAATTTTTATGAGAATCAAAAAACTTAGATTTCTTTATGATTGATTGTTTTGTTAGCATTACTATGTCAAATAGTATTTTGTAATGATTATGTTTCGCCATTATTGTGTAAAACTCTGTCATTAATAAATCACTATATAACACGTGAGTTTCTAAATTGTTTGATTTAGGTTTCTCATCGAGAATAAGTAAAGCGATATTAAATTTAATAACAGCCTCAATGATTTCACTATTTGTACTTAGGTAATACTGTTCATTGTTTAGTTCTTTAAGAAAATCAGAATATTTTTCCTGAATGTCATTATCAAAATAAGTCATCATATCGCTTAATGCTAACAAAAAAATCACCCTTATAAATGAATAGACCTAACAATCGTTAGGTCTATTAAAATTCTTATTTTACTGCGTCTTTTAAAGCTTTACCTGCTTTGAAAGCTGGAACTTTAGATGCTGCAATTTCGATTTCTTCACCTGTTTGTGGGTTACGACCTTTACGAGCAGCACGTTCACGTACTTCAAAAGTTCCGAATCCAATTAATTGAACTTTTTCACCTTCTGTAAGTGACCCTTGAATAGCTTCAAATACTGCATCTACTGCAGCACTTGCATCTTTTTTAGTAAGATCTGCTTTGTCACTAACTGCATTAATTAAATCAGTTTTGTTCATAGTTAATTGACCTCCTAGATTCTATATAATGAATTATTCATTATGTTTTGACTTTACCACATGAGTGCCGTCACTTCAATATCTTTAAGGATTCTTTGTTTAATAAGATCACTTTTTTTCATTTTTAATTTTACTTGTCATAAATATCACGTTATTATTTTCGTCTACTGTTAACTCTGAGCTATAAGTTGGTACAACAGGGGTATTTTCATATAAGACATGTCTAACGTCTTCACCCATGTCAAAACTTAAACCTTTGTCATCAATGATGTGTTGGACATCTTCTCTATAATCAACTAAAAATTCTTCTCCCCCGTTAAAGTAGACATTTAATTCGTTTCCTGTATAGGGGCTATCAACTGTTGGATTTTGGTCTAAATGATAATGATCTAAATCAAGTGCATAGACATTAGGTCCAATTGTTTCACCAAGCTCTACATGCTCACTTAAAACATTTAATCGAGTTGTTAATGAACGAATTGTATTTGTAATTCTAAGATCAGCAATTTTTACTTTTGGATCAGAGTCCTCATCAATTATGACATATTGGTAATGCCCACCGTTTTCATATGCAGTAGTTGGAATATCACTGAGATAATCAGGGACTAGCTTTTGAAAATCGACTTGATATTTAAGGTATTCACGATTATTTAAATGATCTTCAGTTGTTTTAAAAGGCAACAAACCGTCATTATCTTCTTGATATTGTGTGACAGCATTATCCACCATTTTTATTTGTGATTCTTTTGGTAAATCATTTTTTTGACGCTCACTTTGTGGGTACATGCATGCACTTAATATTAATGTCACAAATAGTAAACTCATCATTTTAAGTACGTTACGCATGGCTACTTCCTCCTAGGACTAAAATCATTGTTATAAATGAAAAAATTAGTAATAACCATGCTGCAATAGATAGTATAATACTGACAAGTCTATATGGCATTTTATAGCGTGCAATATATATAAGTAATGCAGCTAAAGCCATTGCACCCATCGAGTAAAATGATACCCACATTAAATCCATTCTAGATATATCAAACATTTTATTTCTCCATCTCTAAATGATTTCTCATTATATCAACTAATTCTTCTGTTTCTGATTTTCTTTCTCTCATCATTAAGGAGAATAACGCATCTTTTTCGGAAATAGATTCAAATAAATACTTGTATAAGACATTTGTAATTGGCATATCGACGTTGTGTATTTGTGAAAGTTCATATGCTGCTTTTGTTGTATTTACACCCTCAACGACCATTCCCATATTTTCGATGATCTCATCTAGTGATTGACCACTTGCAAGCATTCTTCCACATCTAAAGTTTCTTGAATGTTCACTCATTGCTGTAACGATTAAATCTCCAACACCTGTGAGTCCCATAAATGTTAACGGATTTGCACCGACTTTAGTACCTAAACGTGCAATTTCGTGTAAACCTCTAGTAATTACAGCAGATTTCGTATTATCTCCAAAACCTAAACCGTCGAGTACGCCGATAGCTAATGCGATAATATTTTTTAATGCTCCGCCGACCTCTACACCGATAAGATCATTATTCTCATATACTCTAAAATATTTATTAATAAATACGTCTTGAATTTCTTTTTGACCAGTTTTATTAATTGAAGCTGTGCTAACAGTTGTTGGTTGTTTTAATGACACCTCTTCAGCGTGTGAAGGACCACTTAAAATAGCGATGTCCGTATAATTCTTTTCATCAATCTCTTCTATAATCACCTCAGACACTCTTTTGTGAGAGCCTAATTCTAACCCTTTAGCGACGTGACATATTAATACTTTCTTATCCAAGTTATTTAATAGTTTATTAATTTCTTTTGAAACTGAACGCATTGCTTTAACTGGCACAGCTAAAACAAGTAAGTCACCATGCGTAACTGCTTCTTTTAAATCATTTGTCGCACGAATTGATTCAGTTAACTCAATATCTTTTAAGTATTTTTTATTAGAATGGTTATTATTTATTTCATCAATTGTTTGGTTATTTCTACCATACATAAGTACGTTATGATGATTAGAATCAAGTACCATTGCTAAGCTTGTTCCAAAACTTCCAGTTCCAATCATTGAAATATTCATGATATCTCTCCTGCATTAATTTCTTTTACGTGTAATGATATGAATTGGTGTACCAGTAAAATCAAACGCTTCTCTCAAGCGATTTTCTAAATATCTCTTATAACTAAAGTGCATGAGTTCAGGGTCATTTACAAATACGACAAATGTTGGTGGTGAAACACTTACTTGTGTACCATAGAAAATGTTTAGTCGTTTACCAGTTTTATCTGTAGGTGTTGGATTCATTGCTACACTATCGACAAGCACCTCATTTAATGTACTAGACTGTACTCTTCTTTTATGTGCTTCATCTGCAAGGTGTATTAATGGAAATAGAGTATGTACTCTACTTTTAGTTTTTGCTGATACAAAAGCAATCGGAGCATAATCTAAAAATCTAAACTGATCTCTAATTTTTAATTCAAACTCACGCATTGTTTTCGTGTCTTTTTCAACTGCGTCCCATTTATTTACAACGATAATAACCGCGCGTCCAGCTTCATGTGCTAGCCCTGCAATTCTTTTATCTTGCTCTCTAATTCCTTCTTCACCATTTAAAATAATTAAAACAACGTCACTACGTTCAATTGCAACATTTGCTCTTAATACTGAGTATTTCTCAGTACTTTCATATACTTTTCCTCGTTTTCTAATACCTGCAGTATCAACAAAAGTATAATTTATGCCGTCTTTTTCTAATTTACTATCAATGGCATCACGAGTTGTACCTGCAATATTTGAAACGATGACACGCTCTTCACCTAAAATAGTATTTACTAAACTTGATTTACCAACATTTGGACGACCAATTAAGGACACTTTTATTGAATCGTCGTCTTCTAATTCATAGTTAAGTGATTTAAAATTGTCTATTACTTCATCTAGTACATCTCCAAGACCAAGTCCATGTGAGCCTGATACTGGATATGGTTCACCTAGTCCTAATTCATAGAACTGATAAATTTCTGAGCGTAATTCATAAGAGTCTATTTTATTAACCATTAATACAACAGGTTTTTTAGATCGGTGAAGTAGATGAGCGATATGCGCATCATCATTAGTTACACCTTCTCTACCATTTACAACCATAACAATAACATCTGCCTCATCAATTGCGATTTCAGCTTGCATTGCAATATCATTTTGAAACAGACTATTTTCTAATTCAATTCCACCAGTATCTATAATATTAAATTCATGGCCAAGCCACTCACCTGTTGAATAGATACGGTCTCTTGTAACACCTGGAGTATCTTCTACAATAGATTTTCTTTCTCCAATAATTCTATTAAATAAAGTTGACTTTCCAACATTTGGACGTCCAACTACAGCAACCGTAGGTATCATTTATATTTCCCTCTTTTCTTTTATTATTCTATCATAATTACAGTTTTATTTATAAAAAAATAAAGAGCGAGTTTCCTCGCTCTTTTAAATATAATTAAAGACCTAAGTCTTTAAGTTTATCTCCTAAAATATCTCTTAATGTCGGAGCATCATCTTCGTCATCTTTGTAAACTGTTTTTTCTTTATTTTGAGTTTGTGGTTGACGTTTAGGCTTTTCTTGTGTTGCTTTAATTGATAATGAAGTTTTCTCTTCTTCTTCGTTAAAGCCAATGATTTTAACTTCTACCTCTTGCTCTGGTTTTAATACATCTTCTGGGTGCTCGACATGATCATATGAAATTTCTGAAATGTGTACGAGTCCTTCAACACCAGGTGCAACTTCAACAAAAGCACCAAAGTCAACTAGGCGTTTTACAGTACCTTTAACAATGTCGCCAACTTCGTGTTCATTTGAAAATTCTTCAAATGGACTTTCTCCAGCTTGTTTAATTGAAAGTGATAATCTTTCATTATCTTTGTCGACTGAAAGTACTTTAACATTTACTATGTCACCAATATTCACAGCATCTTCAACACTTTCAACTCTTTCGTAGCTAATTTCAGAGATGTGAACTAAGCCATCAATACCGTTAACATTAACGAAAGCACCAAAGTTTGTTGTACGAACAACTTCACCTTCTACGACAGAACCTTCTTCAAGTGAGTCGAAGTTTTTAAGAAGTTCTTCTTTTTCAGCAGCTTCTTCAAGTACTCTTCTGTTTAAAATAATACGATTATTTGATGGATCAACATCTTCAACTTTAACTTCTAAAGTTTGTCCGTCAAATTGATTTAAATCTTCAACAAACTGTGTAGAAATAAGTGAAGCTGGTATAAATCCACGTGCACCAACATTTACTACTAAACCAGCTGGTACAACTTCAATTACTTCTGCTTGGATGACTTCGTCATTGTCTTTTTTACTTTGCAACTCACTATATGCTTCTTCAGTTTCATGTTGACGTACTGAAATCACAACAGTGTTTTCATCTTCAATTTTAATTACTTTAGCAGTAACCTCATCTTCAAGACTAACCACTTCGTCTGTTGTTTCAATACGTTTAGAAGTTAATTGACTAATTGGAACAATTCCTTTAGTACCATCTTCTAATTCAACTTCAACAAATTTTTCTTCAACTTTAGAAACTTTACCAGTAACAACGTCACCTTCGTTGTATTTTGAGTTTACAGTTTCTTCAGTGTTTTCTACTTCTTCAAATTTTTCTTCGTTAGTCATACTGTTATCCTCCATTTTAAAACGCTTAATACTATTAAGTTCCTATAAATTGTCCGTTTTGTCAAGGTGTAATGGACCATTTAACAAATTATTTAGATTATTTTCTAAAATTTTAGTAATATCTTTTCTCTTATACCCTTCTTCACGTAATTGCTTCGTGTATATTGGTTGACCAAATATAATTGTAACACCATCTTTGCCTTTATAACTACCTCGAATTGCAACAGGTACAATTGGTGCTTTTGCACTCATTGCGATAAAGCTCGCGCCTTCTTGCAGTGGTGCTAACTCATTTTTACCAGTTTTATTTCTCGTTCCCTCAGGGAACATAAGTAGCATCCTGCCCTCTTTCAATGCTTCAATTGAAGTTTTTAAAGCCGCACGGTCGCCCTTACCTCTATTTACTGGAATTGCGTTTAAATTTCTAATTGCTGCACCGAATATTTTATTTTCAAAAAGCTCAGATTTAGCAAAAAACGACATCTCACGTTTAACAGATATGCCAACGACAGGCGGATCATGTAAAGACTTATGATTGGCTGCGAGTAAAACGGGGCCTTCTTTTGGGACATTTTCTTCTCCGATAACTGTTATTTTATGCGTTACTCTGTAATATAAAGTAACAAATATTTTCATAATTTTGTAAAACATTAAATGCCCACCTTTTTTGCGTAACTTAATATCTCATTCGCAACCTCATCAATTGTCATATTATCAGTATTTAATTCTATTGCTGATTCAGCTTTTCTAAGTGGAGAATGTTTTCTAGACATATCACTTTCGTCACGTGCAACAATTTCTTTTATTAAGTCATCGAGTGTAATATCATTTCCTCTTGCTTCTTCTTCAATAAGTCTTCTTTTTGCTCGGATTTCTGGACTTGCTGTTAAATATATTTTCAATTCAGCGTCGGGTATAACAACTGTACCTATATCTCTACCATCCATAACAATACCTTTATCGTGAGCAATTTGTTGTTGGAGTTTTACGAGATATTCTCTTACAAATTCTAATGAAGCAAATTTACTAACGTTATTTGTAACTAGACTTGATCTAATTTCATTTGTAACAATTTGTTCATTTAGAAAAACTTCACCCTTATCTCCAAAATCGATTGTTATATTGTTAATGTTCGATTCGTCTAATTTTGAATCACTATTTAGTGCATATAATGTCACCGCTCGGTACATTGCACCTGTGTCTAAATATTTATAGTTGAGTTTTGATGCAACGATTTTGGCGATAGTACTTTTCCCAGCTGCAGCTGGTCCATCGATTGCTATGTTGATTTTTGTCATGTAGTACACCTTTTCTATGGAATAATTAATTGTTGTCCAACGGATAAGTTATTTCCTGAAATTCCATTGGCATCTCTAATTTTTTGAACGTTTTCTTCACTACCACTACCATAATAATTAATAGCTATACGGTATAAATTATCTTTTGCTGAAACGACGTGAGTTTGACCTACTGTTTCTTCTTCGTTATCTTCTTCGTTTTCTTTTTCTTCTTTCTCACGTTCCTCTTGTTCTTGTTTTTTACGTTCTTCAGCTAGACGTTTTTCTTCTTGGCGTTGTTTTTCTCTTTCAGCTTCTTGTTGTTTACGCTTTTCATCTGCTTCTTTTTTAGAGTTTATTTCAGATTGTCCAAGTTTTTCTAGACTTACTATTTGCTTGTCAGAATATTTTGTTGTTTTTGACTGATCTTCAGCATTATTTTTATCTTCTTTTTTGTCACTTTTACTGCCATTTACTTTTTTGCTAGTTTTATTATTATCATTATCCTCGTCATTTTTAGCAAACTCTTTTTCTAATTCTGCTTTTTTATTTTCGAATTCCTTGTCAACTTCTCTAGTCTCTTTACCTTCATTATCATCAACAACCGCACTTTCTTCGAAACCGTCACCAGATGGCCAGAAGTTAGAAACAATCATAGCGCCTAGAACTAACGTAATAGGAATTAATAGAGCAATTAAAACAATGAGTGACTTTTTATTTCTATTTTTATTTATACTCTCTTTAGTGAAATGCTTATTTTTAAAATCTTTAACTTTAGATTTCGACTCACCAAATTCTTTAGAGAATTGATTCTTATATTTTGCAGATTTATTTTTAAATGAAGCTGCAGAAGATGCAATTAATGTCTTAAATCCAGCATCTTTATTTTCTTTGTTTGTTTGTTTACTAGATGATTTTACGTTTTCTTTTTTTACATCTTCTTTATTATATTTTGCACTTCGACTAAATTCCTTATCAACTTTGTTTTTTCTAGTTCGGCGCCTTGGTTGATCATTTTTATTTGTATCACTACGCTTATGTTGTATATCTTTGTAAAAATCGTCTTTCATATTTCATTCCTACCCTACCTACTTTAGTAACTTTTATTATAGTATTTTTTACTACACTTTGAAAGTATATTCAAATCTTCCTAATTAGTAAGTGTAATGAGTTGAAAAGGTGTTTTAAAAACTTTAATATTGATTTATTGAAGAGGTGACATTAGGTGAATTTAAAATATACAATTTCCGATCAAGATACATGTATCGCTTGCGGTGCATGCGGGGCATCTGCACCGAATATTTTTGATTATGACGATGACGGTATCTCTTATTCTATATTAGATAATAATCAAGGTATTACTCCTGTTCCAGAAGAACTATTAGATGAATTAGAGATGGCCTTTTTAGGATGTCCGACGGATTCTATAAAAGTTGCAGATGAGAGTTTCGATGGTGACCCTTTAAAATTTGAATAATAAGAAAGGACAACACTTTTATATTAGTGTTGTCCTTTTTCATTTTGTTTCTTTAAAATTGGGATAATTTTTATATGAACAAAGTAAATCACCAATCCAAGTAAAATACCTTTAACAATATTAAATGGAATAATTCCAGCAGTGACTAATGTCTTCACATTCTCAAAAACATCTCTTTGATCAAGAATCATTCCATATAACGGAAGTAATATAAAATAGTTTAGTACTGATAATACAAGTGTCATAGCAATAGTACCGGCAATTATACCGATAACAAGAGATTTTTTTGTTTTTGTTCTTACGTACACTAAATATAAAGGTAATAAATAGCTTAGTGATGCAAGTAAGTTAGCAATCGGTCCAATTGGTTCACTTGATACTATAAATCCATAAATAATTATCTTTATAACAATAATTAATACTCCAACACCTCCACCAAAAACTACAAAACCAACGTAAGCTGGTAAGTCACCAATATCAAATTTTAAAAATGGTGGAAAAAATGGTAATGGAATGCTTATTAACATTAAAATAAATGAAATTGCAGATAAAATACTAATCATTAATATTTTATACGTATGAAAATTCTTCATTGTTGCCCCTCTTTACTTAGAGTAATTATAAAAGTTGTGCCATTATTGTATTCACTCTCAACATCTATTGTACCATTATGTTTATTAACGATACTTTTTACGATACTTAATCCAAGCCCAGTACCTTGTTTACCACGAGTTCTTGCTTTATCTTCTTTAAAAAATCGTTCGAAAATACGATTTAATGTTGATGCTTTCATACCGATTCCAGTATCGGCAATTTTAATAGTAATATCATTCTTATTTTCGTTAAGAGTAATTATGATAGAATCACCAGAAGTTGTGTAACGTATCGCATTATCAATTAAATTAGTAAATACTTGATACATTTTATCATAATCAAAAGGGAATATTGGATTTTCTAACTTATTTACAATCTCAAAATTCAAATCATTATCTTTTGCTTCATAATTAAATCGTTTTTCAATATCATTCATAAGTAAATTAAAATCATTATCTTTAATATTAAATAATTCGGAATTAAACTCAAGTTTATTTACTTCAATTAACTCATTAATTAAATGATTCATTCGATCAGATTCATCTTTAATAATACTAAGCATATTATTAACTTCTTCTTTATCAGTAACAATTCCATCTAATAGTGCTTCACTATAACCAGTGATCATGACCATAGGTGTTTTTAATTCATGAGAAACGCTCGATATAAATTCTGCACGCATATCTTCTAGTTTTTTCTCGCTCGTAATATTGCGAATAGTAACTGTCACACCGATATTTTCGGAATAGACGACTGGTGTAAAGAATATTTCAACGTACGTATCCTCGTTTATCGATTCAGTTATTGAAAATGACTCAAAATCGTCTTTTGCTCTATCTAAATATAGATTAATCGTATCGACAAGAGATTGTTGTTGAATGATTTCTTTTAACCAAATATCGCCTTCTTTGTTTCTAAAAATAGTATTATTATTTTTATCGAAAAATAAAATACCATCGGAAATCGAAGTAAATATAGACTCTCGTAAATTTTTTTCATGTTCTAAATTTCTAATATTATCTTTAATATCTTCACTCATTTTGTTAAATGCAAGAGTCAATTCACCAATTTCATCAAAACTTTTTACGTCGAGTTCACTAAACTGTCCACTCGCCATTTTTAAAGAGGCATCTCTTAGAGCAATTAGTGGATCTGTAATTTTACGAATGAGTAAAAATGAAAATAGTGTTGTCACAATAAATATAATAAACGCACTAATAGAAATAATCATCGTAATATCACGAATCGATTTATAAATCGGAGACATATCAGAGTATTTAATGAGTAGCGTATCAGTATCATAATACTGTGACATATTTAAAACTTTAGCCATATACTCTTTATTTTCACCATGTTTAATAAAAAGCGTATCACTGTTTGATTCTCTATCATTAATAATATAATCAAATATTATTTTATCAGTTTCAGAGTTTGCTGATACGTAACGACCATTTTGATAGACGATTAAATTGTTTTCTGTATGCACTTTTTGAGTATTTATTGCATCTTCATGATGCATTAAAATTTCTTGCTCAATACGTTCTAAATCATTTAAAAGATTATTTTCACTATTATTTAAAGCATAATTTTTAAAGTAAAACGTTAAACTTATAGACAATATAATTAAAACTGCGGTAACTATTACAATAATAGTAAACCACAGTTTTACGACTAAACTATCTCTTAAGTTCATTCAGAAACCACGAATTTATAACCAATTCCCCAGACAGTTTGAATCATTAAGCTTGCATCTACTGATACATCGCTTAACTTTTCCCTTAATCGTTTAATATGAGTATCTACAGTTCTTAAATCTCCATAGTACTCATAATTCCAGACCTCTTTTAATAATTCTTTACGATCAAATACTTTATCTGGGTTTTCAGCTAAAAATAATAGTAATTCATATTCTTTAGGTGTTAAATTGACATATTGTCCATCAACAGTTACTCGGTGTGCATCATTATCAATCTCTAAATGTTCAAAAATTATTATATCACGGTTATTTGTATCAAATTTCATATATGCTGTTTCAGATGATCGCTTTAATATTGCTTTTGTTCTTTGCAACACTTCTCGTGGTGAAAAAGGCTTTTTTACATAATCATCTGCTCCAGCCTCAAAGCCTTCTAAAATATCATTCTCTTCACTTTTTGCTGTGAGTAAGAGAATCGGAGTGGATTTATGTTGTCTTAACTCTTTTGTTACTTCAATACCATCTTTACCTGGCATCATAATATCTAAAATAATCAAGTCAAAATCTTCATTTAAGGCGAGTTGTAAAGCTTCTTCGCCATTTTCTGCTTCAGAGACTTCAAAATCATCTGTTTCTAAATAAAGAATAACGAGTTTACGAATTCTTTCTTCATCATCGACAACTAAAATCTTACGTTTAGGCATATAATCCCACCTTTAAGCATATGAATGTAAGCCAGCAACAATCAGGTTAATTGCAACTAAGTTAAAGAGTATTAAGAAGAATCCAGCGACAGCTAACCATGCTGATTTTTCTCCCTCATAGCCTCTATTGATACGTAAGTGTAGAAAAATTGTGTAGAACATAAACGTTATAAAAGCCCATGTTTCTTTAGGGTCCCAACCCCAGAATCTACTCCATGCAGCTTGTGCCCATATTGCAGCAAAGAATAGTCCACCTAATGCAAATAATGGGAAGCCGATAATTACTGAACGGTAACCAATGTCATCCATTAAATTTAAATCAGCCTTATTAGCAAGTGGCTTAAATAACGTATAGAGTCTTCTTCTTGCTATTAAACGAAGTAATCCATAAATAATTAAGCCAACTCCAACTGACCAAATGACTGTGTTTAATGAGTGTGCTTTTATAATTGGTGGTAATTCAATTCCAGTTGTAAAATGATCAGCCTTATCATATTCATTTCCACCGATATTTTTAACAGGAATGGAATCGTCATAATTTACTAAGCTCGGTAAGTGATATGTTACAACTGCTTCTTCACCTTGTTGATTTACATAAAAGAAATCAGCTTCATAATTCACAATCCCTCTCATAACAATCATCATTATCATAAATGTAAAGATAACAATGACAAAATAAGAAATACCTTCTAAGAAAAATGTTCTCCATGACTTTTCATCTGCAGGTACAATTTTTATTAAGTAAATAATACCTGCAACTGCACTCATCGATAAAATTCCGTATGAAATTGTTACTGTGATTACGTGAATAGCTAACCAGTTACTTTGTAATGCTGGGATTAATGGTGCAACATCTGTTGAGAAAAGTGCACCATATACAAGTAATAATAACGAAATAGGAATTGCAAATAATCCCAATACTTTCGTTTTATAATAATGATATGTGACGAGATAACCAAATATAAGCATAATTGAGAACATCGCAATAAACTCAAATAAGTTTGACACCGGTGCATGTCCAGTCGCTAGCCATCTAAATATAAAGTAAGTTAGTTCTAAAATAAATGCGATTGTAACTATCCAAACTGCGATATTTGCATATCTAGAAGATCTTTTAGAGCTAATACTCATACCGAGTGGAATAAGCGAAATTAGCAGTAATATAAATCCGATATAAATAGATATATTACTGATTTGTAAAAATAAATGATCTGACATAAATATTATCCTTTCATTCGTTCATCATGAACTTTAGAATCACTGTCTACTACTTTTCCTAAATTGTGTTTTTCAAGTATTTCATTAATTTCTTTTGAAATACTATAATAATTACGGTTCGTATGAGCAGCGAGTGTTAAACCATTATCAGAGTTAATCCATATACGTCTATGATTAATATATGATCCTATGAACACTCCAATGAGGAATATAATAAATCCTGAAGCAATCAAGAACAATGTTTTATCTTTTTTCAATGTTAGAACGCTAGCCATTTCGTTTTCCATCGATACAAATTTCACATTATACATATTGTCTTTTGATATCTCTGTCGTATTTTGTATTTGTATTAATGAATACTCTTCATTATTATCATTGTCTTTAACTTCAAAAATAAATGCTGGATTTCTTGGGACCGGAGTCTGTGAAATTAATCCACCATTAGAACCGATTTCTAGAAAGTCTGGAGCATATGCTCTTAGACGAATGTCAAAATCAGTATTATCTGTACCTTTAACCGTGAATTCCTCTTCAGGGTCTTTTAAGTTAATTTCAAATGGCTCAGAAACGACATTTCCATCATCATCTTGTAATTCAAATGTCATAGATTTCATTGCAGAATTATCAAAACTTGATTGATATAAATGATAACCATCAAATTTAAATGGATGGTTTACCTTAATTTCCGCACGATCAATTTCTTTTAATTCCGGTTCTGACCCGACGATATCTGAAGATTCATTTTCATAAAATGTAATATTTGTTTGATAATTACTCGCAAGTGCTCCTTGATTTTCTAGTGACTTATCAAAGACGGTCCCTGCGTCTTTATCATACGTATCAACAATAAACTCATCATTTTTAATATAGTATTTACTATCAGTTCCAGGTAATTTGACCGTTTCACCTTCTGACGCATAAACGAGTTCATCTAAATACATTCCTGGGAAGAATCTAAGCATACTACCGATCAGTAAAATTATAAGACCAGTATGGTTAATATAAGGGCCGTATCTTGAGAGACGACCTTTTTCAAGTAAATAAGAGTTCTCTTCTTTACGTACATTGTATCTTTTTTTCTCTAAATCTTTGACTAAACTCTCTACATCATCTTTTGATGCCTCTTCATTATGTAAATATATTCGTTGTCTTTTGTAGTACGAAGGGTGCTTTTTAACACCTTGATTTTTTAAAGATTTAAATAATGGTACACCGCGGTCAATTGACGCTGCAATAATTGATAATGCAAGCATCGCATTTAAAAGTAAAAACCACCAAGAAGAATACAAGTTATGGAATCCTAAGTTGTAGTAAAGTGTACCAAAAGTTCCATAATGCTCTTTATAATAATCTGCGGCATCAACACCTACAGGAATGAAATACTCTTGAGGTAAAATTGTACCAATTGCTGATGCTATTGCGATTAGTGCAATAATAATTACACCATTACGAATGGATGTGAAAAATATCCAAATCTTATCAAATACAGAAGAAGATCTTACCTTAGAGCGGACCGCACTTCCATCATATCTCATAACGTCTTTTATTTTCTTTTTGTCATAATCATCATTGATTAATAACCCGCATGACTGACAAAGTTGAGTCCCTGGTGGATTGACATGACCACAATGTGGACATTCAATATATTCATTTTCTTTAGACATGTTCACTCACCTTAATCTGTTACTTCATTAATAAAGTCTTGAATATCCTCTTTAGTTAATTGATATTCTTGTTTTTTAACAATTTTATTGTTTTTATCAACCGCAATAGTTGTAGGTAATGGGCCTACATTATATGCTTGAGTTACACTGCGATCTTTATCCATAGCCATTGGAAGGCTAATTTCTTCTGGTAATCCAGATAAGAACTGATTAATTTGTTGACTATTTTCAGAGACGTTCACTGTAATAATAATGAAATCATCATTATCAGCAGTAACATAAGCTTCGTTTAAATCGGGCATCTCTTCACGACATGGTTTACACCAAGTCCCCCAAAAATTTAAAATAACTCCCTTATCTTTTGTTATATCATATAAGTGAACATCTTCACCATCAGTTGTCTTTAATTTAAAGTCAATCGCAGTATCACCAACTTTTGTCGATTGATTTTTAGAACTAAAGTTAAACCATAATGTGGCAGCTGTTAAAATAACGATGCCTACAATTATCGTAATACGTAATATATTTCGCGCTTTCTTATTCACTCGCTATAGCCTCCTAGAAATATATAATTAAATTATAACAATAAATCAATAGCTGATTAGTCACAAATATGACAAATTTGAATCATTTTGAAACTGCTTTAGCATGACCAATCAACTTTTTCACTTCGTGTGGCGTTAAAAATCTATAATCACCAGTTGGTACTCCCTCGATTGTTAAAAAATCATAACCGATTCTTTTCAATTTTTTGACTTCAGCACCGAAGTATTCAAACATACGTCTTACTTGATGATTTCTACCTTCAATTATCGTAATTTGAACAATCATATCCATACTTTTTTTATCTCGAATAATTTCGACTCTTGCTGGTGCTGTTTTACCATCTTCTAACATAATTCCGTATTCTAATTCTTTTAATTCTTCATTAGATAAGTTACGATCAATTTTTACACGATATGTCTTTTCTACTTCGTAACGTGGATGTGTCATGTAATTTGTAAATTCACCATCATTAGATAAAAGTAGAATACCTGACGTATCATAATCAAGACGGCCAACAGGATAAATTCTAGTGTTCAAGTGGTCGAATTTATCGACGACTGTGCGTCGATCTTTATCATCCTCTACTGTAGAAACTTCTCCTGTCGGTTTATGATATAAAATGTAAATTGGTTCCTCATTTTCAATTTCAATTCCATTCACTTGAACTTTGTCCTTTGGACCGACAAAAGTTGCGAGTTCTTTACATACTTCATCATTTACTTTTACTTGACCATTTAATATTAAAGCTTCTGCTTTTCTTCTTGAAGTAATTCCGGCATCTGCAATTTTTTTATTTAATCTTACTTTACTCATTATCTTCTCCTTTTAAATTACTGAAAAATAGTTCAATATGCTCATCTTCTTCTATTTCATCAGCATTTGGTAAGTCATCGATTTTTTCTAGTCCAAAAACCTCTAAAAATGTTTGAGTTGTTTTATAAAATGTTCGGCGATCATTTTTAATTGCAACTCTTTCGATTAAAGCTTTGTTTAATAACGTATTAATTGGACCATCGGGTGAAACACCTCTTAAGTCTTCAATAACACCTCTTGCTACTGGTTGATTATACGCAATGATAGACAATACTTCCAAGGCTTGATTTGATAGTTTGTTTTTTGGTCGTTCTTCGAGTAATTTTACGACATATTCTTCTACTAAAGGTGTGGTTTTTAAATAAAATATATCATCATATTTTAAAATCATAAAATGTGGCTTATTATACTTCTTTACTTCTTCTTCTAATTCTTGCTCTGTGATTGGTACATGCTTTATCAAAATAGATTCTTTAACACCAATATCTCCTGCTAAGTACAGCATCGCTTCAATAATATCAATCTTCTTTAAATCCATTCTTCTTGTTCCTTTAGTTTTGTAAATATATATTCATTGTTATTATTTTCTACTTTAAATATGTTTAAACTTAAAAATTCAAGCAATGTTAAAAACACTTGAACAACTTGATGATTTTTTACATCTTTTGAAAACAAATCTGTTAAAGATAATTTAGACGAATGTTTAAATTGATCTTCTAAAAATGAAACAGCATCTTCATGTGTATATGATTCAGATTCTATAAAACTTGTAGATGTTTGTACCTCTACTCTTTGTCTTACTTTGTTATATGCGTCCATTAATTCAGATAAAGTAATCGACAACTCTTCATTAACATAAACCTCATCAAATTCATGTGGTGCCTTTACTAGATATTTTTCAGCTTCTTCTTTTAATTGCTTTAATTCTTCAGAGTACATTTTATAGTTTTGATAATCAAGTAACTGGGTAACTAGTTCTTCCCTTGGATCTTCATCAAATTCTTCTAATGGAGGTTCTGGTAGCAACATTTTGCTTTTAATTCTTAATAATTCACTTGCCATCACCAAATATTCGCTAGCAACATTAATTTCTAGTGCGTTCATCTTTTGAATATAATTCATATACTGCTCAGTAAGAACACTCATCGGTATATCATAAATGTCAATTTCTAATTCCCTTATTAAATGTAGTAGTAAGTCAAGTGGACCGTGAAACGCATCGAGCTTAACCTCATAACCTTTCATCCTATACCTCCAACTTTATAATGAAAAAAGACTAAACATAAAGTTTAGTCTCAGACGACGTACATCCAGTACACATAGCCCCATATAAGTGAAACAATTAAAATAAATAAAAACAAGAATATTTTTGATTTATTCATCTATTTTAATTCTCCTAAGAAGCTTTCTCCATGTGTCTTAAATGAAACATCAAAGTTCTCTGCAATTGTAGCTGCGACATCGCTGTATGAATCACGAGCTTTGATTTCCTTAAAGTCTAAATCTTTTTTAGATGTTACGAGTAACGGGACATATTCACGTGTGTGATCAGTCCCTTTAAACGTTGGATCATTACCGTGATCTGCAGTGATAATTAATAAATCATCATCGTCTAATTTATCCAATATTTCTGGTAAGCGGTCGTCAAATTCTTTTAAAGCATCCGCATAACCTTCACTATCTCTTCTGTGACCATATACCGCATCAAAATCTACTAAGTTAGTAAATGATAAGCCTTTAAAGTCTTTATCCATAACATCAAGTAGCTTGTCGACACCGTCCATATTATTTTTTGTACGAACCATATCCGTAATTCCTTGACTGTTAAAGATGTCATTGATTTTACCAACAGCATACACTGTGTAGTCATTTTCTTTTAAGGCATCTAAAACTGTCGGTTCAAATGGACTTAATGCATAGTCATGACGATTTTCAGTACGTGTAAATTTTCCTTTACCTTCTCCAATAAATGGTCGTGCAATCACACGTCCAACTAAAAACTCTTCGGCTAATGTAATTTCACGTACAGTCTCACAAATATCATATAACTCATCAACCGGAATGATATCTTCATGCGCTGCAATTTGTAAAACAGGATCTGCAGATGTATATACTATAATATTACCTGATTCCATATGTTCCTCACCGTAATCATCGATTACATCTGTCCCAGAATAAGGTAAGTTACATACAACTTTACGATTTGTTTTGTCTTCAATTTGACGGATGAGTTCCTCTGGGAATCCATTTGGATAAGTTTTAAATGGTGTTTTAATATTAAGTCCAGCAATTTCCCAGTGACCAGTCATCGTATCTTTACCACGAGAAATTTCACTCATTTTAGTGTAAAATGCTTTATTTTCTTTTACACAATTTACATTTGGTAAGTCATCGATACAACCTAAACCTAATTTTTCCAAGTTTGGTAGCTTTACATCTTTAGATTGTAGTGCATGTTTTAATGTGTGCGCACCGATGTCACCAAACTCTTCTGCGTCCTTTGCTTCTCCAATTCCTACAGAATCTAATACAACTAAATGTATTCTATTAAACATTATTAAACCTTCTTCCTTTATTTTCGAGGATGAAACTCATCATACATCTCTTTTACAGATTTCTTAGATAAATGTGTGTAAATTTGCGTTGTTGCAATATCCGTATGACCAAGCAGTTCTTGGACAATTCTAAGATCTGCACCATTCTCAATTAAATGTGTGGCAAATGTATGTCTAAACGTATGTGGTGTTATGTTTTTTAACACACCACTCATTTGACCATATTTTTTAATCATTTTCCAAACACCTTGTCTAGAAAATGGCTTTCCTCTATTTGTTATAAATAAAGCATCTGTATCATTTGATTTTAACAATTCTATACGAGTGTTTTCAATATATTCTCTAAGTAACCTTGCAACATAATCAGTAATTGGGATAATTCTTTCTTTTTGACCTTTACCCATAACAGAAATAAAGCCCATCTCAGAGTTAACGTCTAATGTCTTCATATCGATTAGTTCAGATACTCGAATACCTGTACCATATAATAGTTCCATCATAACCTTGTCTCGTATGCCTGCTGTTGTCTCTTCAGGTGTATTCAAAACAATCTCCATCTCTTCAATTGACAAACTATCTGGTAACGTTTGTTCTACTTTAATACTATTTAATAAAGCTGCAGGATTTTTCTCAGTTTTTCCATCATTAATTAAAAATTGGTGGAAATTTTTTAAAGTCGATTGTAAACGGGCAAGTGTTTTTGAACGTTTACCTTTTTCTTTTTCAACCTTTAAAAATTGAATAATATCCGTCGGTGTTATTGTATTAAATGTTAATTGACGCTCTTCTAAAAAATTTTGGTATAGAACTAAATCTTGTTTATAAGAGTCTAGAGTACTTTTTGATAAGCCTTTTTCAATCTTTAAAAAAGATAAATAATCATGGACGTCTCTTTCATTTTCTTTATTCATTTGATTCATCCTTTAATTGACACTCTCTACAAACACCATGAAAAGTTAAACGATGGTTTAAAACTTTAAATTTATAATCATGTTCGACTATTTTTTCAACGTCATAAAGTAAATCATCTTCAACTTCAATGACTTTACCACAATTTACACAAATTAAGTGATGGTTGTAATGTTTTGCACCTGATTGTTTAAAATCATAACGGGACACACCATCACCGAAGTTTGCTTTATCAATAATTTTTAAATCGTAAAGTAACTCTAGCGTTCTATAAACTGTCGCAAGTCCTATTTCTGGATATTGCTCTTTTACACGCTGAAATATATCTTCCGCACTTAAATGTTTACTTTTATTCTCTAATAGAACACTAAGTGTCACTTCTCTTTGAGGTGTGAGTTTATAACCTGATTTATGCAATTGTTCTTTTACTGTATTCATTTTCGATTTCACTTGCACCACTCCGATTTTCAATCATAATTATACTAGAAATGGTGCTTATTTAAAATAGTTTAAATAAAATCAGTAAATAAGTCTTTTATTTATAATCATTTGAATATAGAACATGTTGTACACCAATCACTGTTTTTGCATCTCTAAAAGCACCGTTTATCAGTTTCTCTTCTAATTGAGATAATTCAATTTTCTCCAGTTCTAAAAACTCATCTTCATCTAATTGTTGCTGATCTAAAGATAGACCTTTTGCTTCAAATAAATGAATTTTCTCATTTGAGAATCCAGGAGAAACATAAAACTCATGAAGTTTTCTTACATCTTCTGCCACCAGTCCAGTTTCTTCTTTTAATTCTTTAAATGCCGTTTTCTCTGCATCGTCTTCTGGCTCAATTTTTCCTGCAGGAATTTCAAGTAACACTTCTTCAGTTGCGATTCGATACTGTTTTACGAAATACATATAACCATCATGCACTGCAATTATTCCAACAGCACCTTGATGATATACGACTTCACGTTTACTCGTTTCACCATTTGGAAGTTCTACGTCGTAAACATTAACGTCGATAATCTTACCGTTATAAATGCTTTCATTAGATAACTTCTTCTCAATTAATTGCTTATTATTTTGATTCATATTTGTATACCTCTCTATATTCAAAACATTTTTTAAGCTATAATTATTTATATATTAATTGTATACGTTAGGTGTGATATTTTGAAATATTTTGTAACGAAAGATAACCAGTCCATTTCTCAATTTGCTTTAGGATGTATGACTCTACCACTTGATAATCGTGAAGAGTTAAGTGACATTATTAGATTATCCTTTGAAGAGGGAATAAACTACTTTGATACAGCCGATTTATACCAATATGGTAAAAACGAAGCTGTCATTGGCTCATTTCTATATGACTATGGTCAATTTTTTGACTATATAATCGGGACAAAAGTCGGAAATGAATTCGATTCAGCATTAAGAGAAAAAATTAGATGGAATCCTAATGGCGAATATATTAAACAAGCGGTTAATCAGTCTAAACTTAGACTATCTAGAGATGTTATTGATTTATTAATGCTGCATGGTGGAACAATACACGATAACATGGATGATACGATTTCAGCGTTCGAATCTTTAAAAAATGATGGTCATATTAAAAGTTATGGAATATCGACAACGAGAAAAAATGTCATCGACTATTATAAAGAAAATAGTAATCTTTCTGTTTTAATGACACCGCTAAATATTATCGATAATCGAGGCGAAGAATACTTAGACGATAATTATACATTTTTAGCACGAGGACCACTTATGCAAGGCCTTTTAACAGAAGAGTATGATGATGCGTTAAAAACAAAATTTAAACATGGTTATATGGGATATTCTGTCGAAGAATTAAGAGAAATTATCATTATGATAAGAGAATACGGTTATCCACTTGAAGAGATTGCGTATAAATATTTAATTGATAAAAATGTGGTTATCGTTCAAGGTGTTAGCAGTGTCGCTCAATTAAAGAAAAATTTACGACATTACTACAATGCTGAAAGTATTCCTGATGAGGTTGTTGATGAAATCCGCTCTAAAATTAAAACAAAACGATATAAAAATAATCGTCAAATGGAAAATATTAAAAAGGTACAGCCGGATAATAAAAGAAAAGCTTTTAGAATTGGAAAGAAAAATAGTCGCTAAAAAAGCGACTATTTTTCTATATCTTTCTTGGAATTTCAACTTTTAAAAAGTCATGTGCGATTAAAATATCGTTTGGAAGGTTATTTATAAACTGTCTTAAAAAATCTTCTTCATACCTATTACTTATATGTGTGAAAATATATTTTTTAACATTCAAATCTTTTTGAATATCAAGTACTTTATGAATTTCAGAATGATAATAATCATTCGCTTTTTCGTATTCATAATCTAAAAATGTTGCCTCATGGATAATGCAATCTGAATGATTAATTAAATTTAAATAATTGATGTCTTCTACAGGTCTTGTATCACCATGAATCGCAATTTTTCTTCCTTTAATTTCTGGTCCTAAAAAGTCTTTTGTGAAGTAAACTTTATTGTTATACATAAAAGTTTCACTTTCTTTAATTTCACTGTAAATTGGACCAGGTTGAATTCCTTCAGATTTTAATTTATCAACATTTAAAGCACCTTTTTGATTTTCTTCTTTGAAAATATATAAGAAACTGTCAATATTATGATTTAATTTTTTTAAAGTAATGTCTACGTTTTTAACTTTAAACTGATCTCCATCACTAATTTCGATAAAATCTACTGGATAATTTAAAGTCGTTTCACTAACTGAAAATGTAATATCTAACCATTCTTTTAGACCTTTTGGTCCATAAACTGTGAGTGGTTTACCTTCTCCACCTTGATGCGCACGACTTGATAAAAATCCTGGTAAGCCATATATATGATCACCATGTAAGTGAGTAATAAATACATGGTTGATTTTTGATGGTTTAATAGATGTTTTTAGTAACTGATGTTGCAATGCTTCTCCGACATCGATTAAAAAATACTCGTTAATCTCATTTACCATATCTAAAATGATTGACTGAGTTTTACGAGTTTTTGATGGGAGTCCTGCCGCAGAACCTAATATATTTATATACATAGTGACCTCCATATAAAAGTAATCTAATTATAACATAGTATTCTTGTCTTTTAGATATCATCATGGAATAATATAAAGAAGAAAGTAAGGTGACACAGTGGATTCTATACATTTTATTGAGCAGTTTATTGTTTTTATAGAAGATCATTTACGTGAAGATATTAATTTTGACGAAGTATTGATGGATATGGATGTTGAATCAAAAAGTTTTTTAACTTTATTTAATGCATTAGTTGGTATGTCACCGACTGATTATCAAAAACGTCGTCAACTTTCAGAAATCGCATTAGAGGTTTACGAGGGACATCGACGTCTGACAGACATTATAAAATATTATAACCATAAAGATTTAGCAAAATTTAAAAGTGACTATCAAAAAGAATTCGGTATTAGTGTTTATGATACCGATAAATATATAGATAAAATATCACTTCAACATAGAGTTTCATTTGAAATTAACCCAACGACTAAACGAGAGCCGTTTTCTGAAATGCGTTCACTTGAAGGGGTTAGGTTAATCGGTGTGGAAGAATTTTTTAATATGAATGATTATAATCATAAAAAGAAAATGAGATATTTAAACTACCTTTTAAATAGTGGCATTATCGCTGAAATTTTAAAACATAATAATGGATCATTTAAAGGGTTATTTATAATGGAGAGATATAGCTACGGAGATATACAAGTATTTGTCGGAACTGCTTCTGATATGAACACACCGTTTAATTCGACATATATTCCAGCAGGTGATTATCAAATTTTTGAAACAGACGGAAAAGTGTCGACTGAAATAAAAAGTTTATACGAATATATTTTTAGAAGATGGCTCGTTAAAGAAAACAACGATTTAGATCTCACTTTTTCAATTGAACTGATAAAAGGTTTAACACATTCTATCGATGATCCTTCAATTATTCAAGTGTGGCAGCCATATATAGAGTAAATGCCCGTCTATATAAACGGGCATTTTTGTTATTTAGTTGCTTGTAATTCAACCATTTTAATTATTAGTTCTGTAATTTTATATAATTCTTCAAGTGGCATTCTTTCTGATGTTGTATGAATCTCTTCATAACCTAGACCTAAAATAACTGTGTCGATACCTTGACCAGCAAAAATGTTACCGTCGCTACCGCCACCTAAAGCGATAATATTTGGCTCACGATCTATTTTTACAGCTGCATCTGATGCAAGTTTCACAGCGTCTGAATCTTCTTTAGAGTGAAGTGCTGGATACATAAAGTCAATATCAACATCAACTTCTCCACCAAGTTTATGAGCAGCTTCTTTTAATTTAGATTCGATATGTGCTGTTTGTTTAGCGAGTTTATCTTCTTCAAGACTTCTCGCTTCTAAAAGAATATATGCATTGTCTGCAACGATATTTGTTGCTTCTCCACCTTTAATAAGTCCTACGTTTGCTGTAGTAACGTCATCTACTCGTCCAAGTGTCATATTACTAATTGCTTCAGCTGCGATGTTAATTGCTGAAACCCCGACTTCTGGTTCAATTCCTGCGTGTGCTTTTTTACCGTGAATATGAGCTTCAATTTTATTTTGTGCAGGTGCACGGTTTACAATTGTACCTACTTGCCCTGTTCCGTCCACAGCATATCCGATTTTACTTTTAACAACTGAAGTATCAAATGCTTTAGCCCCAACAAGTCCTGTTTCTTCTCCAACAGTTACAATTACTTCGATGTCACCATGTGGAATGTTACTTTCTTTAATCGTACGTACTGCTTCTATTACAGCTGCAACTCCAGCTTTATCATCAGAACCTAAAATTGTTGAACCATCAGAATACATATAACCATCTCTAACTTCAGGTTTAACACCTTTACCTGGTTTTACTGTGTCCATATGAACCATAAAACAAATTGGTTCGATGTTTTTGTTACCTTCTAACGTAAAAAATAAGTTACCTGCACCGTAACCAGTTTTTTCTTGTGTGTCATCTTCAAAACCTTTAAGTTCTAATTCATCAAATAAAGAAAATAGATAATCTGCAATCTCTCGTTCCTCACCTGATTCAGAATCAATTTGAACTAATTCTTTCAACAGTTCTACTACTCTTTCTTTGTTCATTAATTTTCCACTCCTAGTTGATTATTGTTAATATTACAAGTATCATAAAAAATATAAATACGAGTAAATGAGGGTTCATGAAATGCCAAAAAAAATGCAAAACATTATTATTTGGGCAATGGTTATTTTAATCGTTGTTTCAGGCTTACTAATGGGTCTTAGCTACCTTACAGCACTATAATAAAAAGTGGTCCAAAAATGGACCACTTTTTTTAAATATCATCACCGTGTTCCATGAACCATGCTTGAAGATCCGTAATAACACTCATTACGTCATGTCCTTCAATTTCATGTCTCTCTATCATATCTACCACTTTTCCGTCTTTGAAAAACGCAAAACTTGGAGATGAAGGTAAAAAGTCTGGAGTGCGTTCACGAACTGCCTCAGTCGCATCTTTTTCTTGTCCAGCGAACACTGTATATAAATGAGTAGGTTTTTTATCAAAGTTTAGTGAGTGAATTGCCGCTGGTCTTGCGATACCACCTGCACATCCACATACTGAGTTAATCATCACAAGGGCAGTACCCTCTTTGTCGAGCGCTTCATTTACCTCCTCAGGTGTTAGAAGTTGCTCGTATCCAACATCTGTTAATTCTTTTCTAGCATTTTCTACTAAATCTTCCATGTATATTTTGAAATCTAAATCCATAATAGCACCTCTTTACTTTAATAATTAAAGTGTAATGTTAATTTTTTTATTTGTAAAGATTAAAGCGCTATTCACTTGCCGTGTCCTATTATTTAGACTAAACTAAATTAAGTGAGAAAGTTAGTTTAGTAATAGCAGGTGTTTGATTCAATGAAAAAAATAATTGCACTATTAATTTTAGTAATTCCTGTTATTTTTGCAGGTTATGGTGTGAAATTAATACGTGATAGTATATTTGGAATTACGATTTGGCCATTTTCTTCACTTGTCTTACAATTTTTAATTGGCCTTATACTATTAGTTTTAGGTGTATGGTTTGTTGCAGGTTATGTATTATATAGAGAACGTAAAAACAATCGTGCACAAGAAAGATTTATGAAAAAAGACGAGAAACAATAATTATTGTTTACTCGTCTTTATTAATTCTTCCGCGTTTTTGATTGCTGCTTCATTAATTGTCGATCCACTTAACATTCTTGCAATTTCTTTAACATGTGTCTCATTATCTAAATATTCAGCTGTAGACACCGTGCGGTCGTTAACCGTTGTTTTATGAACATGTAAATGATGATCAGCTACAGCTGCAGCTTGAGGTAAATGCGAAATCGCAAATACTTGACGTGTTTTTGATAATAACTTCATTTTTTCTGCCATTTTTGTTGCGACTTTGCCACTTACCCCTGAGTCAATTTCATCTAAAATAACAAGCGCTTGATTTTCAAACATTGAAAATATTGTTCTTAACGCTAAGTTTATTCGTGAAATTTCCCCTCCTGAAGCAACCTTATTTAAAGGTTTTAACGGTTCACCTTTGTTCGTCGTAATGTAAAATTCGACGTTAGAAAACCCTAATTTATTAAACTGACCTTCCTTATTAATAATTTTAAATTCAGCATCTTGCATGTCTAAGTCTTCTAATTCTTTAATAATCGCATTTTCTAAAAAGTCTTTTCGATCATCACGAATATGATGTAACTTCTTAGCGTACGTATTTAATGATTTAAATACCCTTTCTTTTTCAGAAATGAGTTCTTCATATGACTCACTGAAATTTTTTAAATCATTTATATCAGTTTCAAGTGCCTCTTTTAATTCAATTAGACCTTTAAAGGTTTGGTTATATTTTCGTTTTAAATGATTAATATTATTCAATCTTTCTTGAATTTCATTAAGACGTTCTTCATCGTATTCTAAATTACTTAAATCATGTGTCACTTCGCTATTTAGCTCATTTAGTAAATGATAACTTTCTTCTAACTGATTATAATAGAGCTTGTACTTCTCATCAAATTGATTCATTGTTTCAAGTTGATGGACAACTTCATATAAGAGTGACTGTAAACTAACATCACCTTCAAGTATTGTTTTTATTTTATGAAATACTTCGTTTACGGATTCGAAATTTGTTAAATATTCGAGTTCTTTTTCTAAGTCGTCTTCTTCAGTTGGTGAGTTAAAATTCATAAGTTGTATTTCATTATATTGGTGTTCGAGTAATTCAAGTTGCTCAAGACGATTTCGATCTTTATATTCAAGTTCTTCAATTCTCTTTTGAATTTTTTCATACTTATAGAAAAGTTCTTGATACGTATGAAAATCATCTTCATCATATAACTCTATATACTTATCGAGATAATCAATTTGCTGCTCGGATTCAAGTAAATCATCATTTCTATTTTGAGTATGAATTGTAAATACTTCACGCATAATTGCTTGAAGTTGTCCAAGTGTCACCATTTGATTATTAATTTTTACAATGCTTTTTTTATTATGCATGATTTCTCTTTTAACGATAAATATCTCATCAACGGGAATGTTATATTCTTCTAATAGAATATTTAGCCTTTCAGTCTCAGGAAAGTCAAACACACCCTCTAACACTAAGCCGCTCGTATCATAACGTATATCTTCCATAGAGGCGCGTTTTCCTGCTAAATAAGCAAGTGCATCAATTAGCATCGATTTTCCTGCTCCGGACTCACCAGATATAATCGTCAAGTTATTATAAAAATCTAGCTCTACATTTTCTAAAACTGCAAAGTTATTAATGTTTAATCGGAGTAAAATATTAGCCATCTCCTCTTAAATAAGATTAAATATTTTATCTTTAACAACGTCTCTCGCATCATTACCTCTACAAATAAGTAAACATGTATCATCTCCACAAATTGTACCGATGACTTCTTCCCATTCTAATTGATCTAAAATAGCACCAATTGACTGAGCGTTACCTGGCAATGTTTTTAAAACAATTAAATTATCGTGGTAATCGAGTTTGACAAAACTATCCATTAGATATCTACCAAGCTTTTCAAGTGTTTGATATCTTCTATCCTCTGGCATGCTGTAAATATAAGTTCCATCTGCTTTAGGTACTTTAAAAAGTTGAAGTTCTTTAATGTCTCTAGATACTGTTGCTTGAGTGACTTCATAATTATTCTCTAATAACTTTTCTACAAGTTCTTCTTGAGTTTCAATATCGTGGTTAGTAATAATTTCTCTAATTTTAATTTGCCTAACTACTTTATTTGACATGATCTTCACCTCTATGCATAAGACAAATATTTATTCAATAATAGCATATAATTGTGCATATTTAAAAGTTATTAGAAAATAAAAACTATCCTATAAAGGATAGTTAAAATAAGTACTTGATTTGTTCATTCGTAACTGATTGACCGATTGAGTCGTTTTTAATATATAGTAAAAATTCTTCGTTACCTTTCGTGCCTGTAATTGGTGAATGAATGACATCAATTGTTGATAAATTTAAATCTTTACAAGCCTCTACTACACGTCTAATGACATTTTTCTTTGTTTCAACATTTTGAATAATGAGCGTGTCTTCTTTTTCTTCAAGGTAACTTTCAAATTGAGGTTTTATTAACGCAATGACCGTGTATTCATGGCTAAATAACTCAGTAATATGATTAATAATAGGAACAACTGAAGTAAAGCTAACGTCTATTGTTATGATATCTGGTAACTGTTTAAAATCACTGATTAGTGTACCTTTGAAGTTTGTTTGTTCCATTACTGTTACTCTATCATCGACTCTAAGTTTATAGTCGAGTTGATTAGTACCAACATCAACAGCATAAACATGATTCGCACCGTGCTTTAATGAACAATCTGTAAAGCCACCCGTGGAACTTCCAATATCTAGTACCACCTTATTTTTTAGATCGATTGAAAATTCCTGGATTGCTGCTTTTAATTTAATACCGCCACGAGAAACGTATTCTTTTACATTTTTAAAACGTATTGATGCTTTTTCTGTTTTAATCATATCCGATGCTTTATAAATCGGTTCATTATTATTTAACACCTTACCAGCCATGATAAGACGCCTAACGTCTTCAATTGTTCCTAGGCTATAATGCTTAAATAAGTATTCATCTGCTCGAATTTTAGTCATTGTTTTCAACCATATTCTGAACTACTTTTACGACGTTTTCTACTGTGATTCCTGCTTCGATGAGTAATTTATCGACACTACCTTGTTCAATATAAACGTCTGGAATCGCAATCGTTTTTACGCTATTTAAGAAATTATTTTCTAACATATAACTTTGAACATATTGGCCAAGTCCACCTGTTTCGATAACTTCTTCAACGATGAGTAAAGGAGTTTTTGACTGACCATATTCTTTAAGTAAATCCGCATCTACAGGTTTAATAAAGCGTGCATTAACTACCTCTAATTCAATGCCAAATTTATTTAAAATTTCTTTTGCTTCTAAAGCAACATCTAACGTCGGTCCATAACTAATAATGACTGCATCTTTTTCTTTAGAGGCATCTACAATTTCCCATTTACCTTTTACTATAGGCTGTCTTTCAGTTATTTGAAGACCTTTGACATTACCTCTAGGATATCTTAAAGCAATTGGACCATCATAGTCTAATGCAAAATTAATCATCAATTTAGCTTCAATTTCATCTCTAGGCATCATAATCGTCATATTTGGTAAAGGCATTAAAAAGCTCACATCAAATATGCCATGATGTGTTTCCCCATCTGCACCAACTAAACCACTACGATCAATACCAAAGAACACATTTAGATTCGGACGATCGACATCGTGTAGTACTTGGTCATATCCACGTTGTAAAAATGTAGAGTAAATTGCTAAGTAAGGTTTCATGCCTGCTGCTGCGAGTCCTGCGGACATCGTTACAGCGTGCTGTTCCGCGATACCAACATCAAAAAATCTTTCTGGTAATTCATTTTGGAATTTAGTCAACTTAGACCCAACAGGCATTGCCGGTGTTAACGCGACTATTTTCTTATCCTTCAGCGCATGCTCAAACACTTCATTAGAAACATATTCACTCCAAGACTCTGTACCACTACTTCCGAGTGTTTCGCCTGTTTCTATTTTATATGGTCCTAATCCATGCCACTTACCAATCGCGTCAGTTTCTGCATGATAATATCCTTTACCTTTTTTAGTAATCACATGAATAATCACTGGACCATCATAATTATTTGTAGACTCTAACGCTTTTTGAAGCTCTTTAAAGTTATGACCGTCAACGGGACCAATATATTTAATACCAAGCTCTTCAAAGAATACTCCATCTACGACGAGATATTTTAAACTGTCTTTTACCTTATCTGCTAAATCTCTTAACGATGGACCAACTGAAGGTATTCTTTCTAAAAGCTCTTCAGCATCATATTTAAACTTATTATAACTTGAGTTCGTACGGATTCTACCAAACATGTTATGCATCGCACCAACGTTAGGTGCAATACTCATTTCATTATCGTTTAAAATAATAGTCATTTTTGACTTTTCAGATCCGATGTGGTTCAGCGCTTCTAAAGCCATACCACCAGTTAAAGCACCGTCTCCTATAATTGGAACGATATTGTAATCTTCATTTCGAATATCCCTTGCTTTAGCCATTCCTAAAGCTGCCGATAATGAAGTTGATGAATGACCTGCTTCCCATACGTCATGTTCAGATTCACTCATTTTAGGGAATCCGGATAGTCCTTTATACTGTCGAAGCGTTTTAAAATCTTTAGTTCTGCCAGTTAATATTTTATGAATATATGCTTGATGTCCAACATCAAATAAAAACTTATCTTCAGGTGAATTATAAAATCGATGGAGTGCTAACGTTAGTTCTACTACGCCTAAGTTAGCTCCAATATGCCCACCTGTTTCAGCACATGATTCTATTAAAAATTCTCTTATTTTTTGTGCCAACTCTTCAAGCTCATCATCATTTTTTTCTTTTAAAAATGATGGATTTTCAATTTCTTCAAGTCTCATATAGCACCCACCTTATCTACTTGCTTATTATATCATTTAAAAATGACTAAAAAAATAGAAATGATATTCGGAAGACCGAATATCATTTCGTTCTATTTACGACTATAGAAATAATATCTTCTAAATGTATAATATCAATATCATCTTTTAGTTTGTAAAGTAATCTTTTTGTTTCTGTCTCTTTTTCTTTTAATAGATCCATTGCTCCTTCAACACCAAATAATGATACATAAGTCGTCGTTTGATTTTTTTCATCAGTACCAACGGATTTTCCTAATTCTTCTTGCGTCCCTTGAACATCTAGTAAATCATCTTTTATTTGGAATAATAAGCCAAGTTCTCCGGAAAAATCGTTTAAATTATTAATAATATCATTACTTGCGCCAGCAATCATCGCAGCGGCAACAACTGGAGCTTGTATTAATTTACCGGTTTTATAGCGGTGTATATTTTCTAAAGTTTTATAATCAATTTCTTTATTTGCACTTAATATATCATTCATTTGTCCGCTAATCATTCCAAATTGCCCTGCAGCATTTGTAATCAGTTGAATTAGATTTATTTTAATAGCATCGTTATAATTCGCATGGCTAAGTAGATGAATACTTTCTGTTAGTAGATTATCGCCAGCAAGAATCGCTGTCGCTTCTCCATATACTTTATGATTTGTTAGTTTTCCACGTCTATAGTCATCATTATCCATCGCTGGTAAGTCATCGTGTATTAAAGAGTAAGTATGAATCATTTCAATTGTAGCAGCTGCAGGTACACCTAATTCTAAAGGGAAATTTAAAGCTTTTAATGTTTTAAATAACAACAGTGGACGAATTTTTTTACCACCTGCTGAGATTGAATATAAAGAAGATTCTTTAACTTTACTAGAAACATCATTTTTATTTAAATGATCTTTAATTAACAAATCCACTTCATTTAAGTACTGTTGATAATCATTAATCATCGTTATTACCCTCTAATTCTTCAATTTCAAGTTGAGCATTCTTTAAAATCTCGTCACATTCTTTTGAGAGTTTAATACCTTCTTTATATAATGATAAAGATTCTTCTAATTGAACTTCATCACTGTCTAATTTTTGAATTATATCTTCAAGTTTTTTCATTTTTTCTTCAAAACTCAACGTTTGATCTGCTGATTTACTCATCATCAATCACCTCAGTCACTTTAGTCTCAATGCGTCCATCACTTACATGGATAGTTAAAGCGTCTCCTTGCTTCACTTCGTTAACACTTTTTAAAACTTTATCATCTAAGCTTGTAAAAGAGTAGCCTCTTTTTAAAATTTCAAGGGGATTCAATCGACTTAATACTTCAAGCTTATGTCTCACCTTTGATTTAGAATCTACGAATATTAAATTCATTTCATTTGTGAGTGTTTTTTTAAAATCATTATTTATATTTTTATATTCTTGAATTTTATTTTTAGGCGTGAGTAATTTTAACTCATAATTCAACTCGTTATATTTGTTTTGAAAGTTATTAAAATGCGTATTATATAATGCGTTTAACTGGTCTTTTTTATAAACTAGTTTTTGAATATGCTGATCGTATAATCTAGTAGGCATTCTAAACTTATAATAATTTTTATAACTCTCAAGTTGAGTTTCTTTTTGAATTAACTTATCTTTCACTAACTTTTTAAGTCTTAAATCATCTTCGGCTATTTTATCAAGTAAATAATACTGATCAAACAATGCAAGTTCGATTGCTTGAGTAGGTGTTGTTGCACGCTTATCCGACACGTAATCGACAAGTGTTGTATCTGTTTCGTGGCCGATAGCTGTGATGGTAGGTGTAGTCATGTTAAATACCTTTTTAGCAACTTCTAACTCGTTAAATGTCCATAAATCTTCAATAGAGCCACCACCACGCGCAAGTATAACAATGTCTGCTTGATGATTATCTGCGATTTCAAGATTTTTAATAACAGAGTCTATACTTTTTTGTCCTTGCATTAACGTATTTAACACTTTTACTTTCGTTAATGGAAATCTTTTAGTTACAGCGTTAATCATATCGTTATATGCCGCACTCGTTTTGGACGTTACCAGAATAATATCTTTAGGAAATTTTGGTAATGCCTTTTTATATTCAGATTTAAAATAACCTTTTTCTTCAAGCATTTTTTTATTTTTCTCTAATTTTTCATAAAGCTGTCCCTGTCCATCTAGCTCTATATCATTCGCTGTAATTTGATAATAACCACCAGATTTAAATACAGTAATTGTACCTTCGATGATGACACCATCACCTTCTTCTGGTAATTTCTTTAATTTCTTCACTTTATTACTAAACATAATGCCACGAATTGTCGCATGTGTGTCTTTAAGTGTAAAGTAAAAAATACCAGAACTATGTAACTTGCTATTAGATATTTCACCTTTAATAAAGACCCGTTCTAAATACGGGTCTCTTACAAATTTCTCTTCAATATACGATGATAAAGCACTTACTGTAAGTATTTGGTCTTTACTCATAGTATCACTCGTTTATAAAGTTTTTAAGTACACCGTTCACAAACTTATAACTGTTTACGTCACTGTAGATTTTTGTTATTTTAACAGCCTCATTAACAATAATTTTCTTTGGTGTATTTGTAGATAGAAGTTCTGAAGCAGCTAGCCTTAACACATTTCTATCTACCTTACTAATTCGATCAAGTGTATAATTATTTAATTTTGCACTAATAGTCTTATTAATTTCATCTTGATGTTCAATATAATAGTCAATAGTTTCTTTTATATAAGGCATCGTTAAATATAAGTCAAAAAACTTTACGCTATTTAAATCTACAATATCATTATCGATTTGGAATAATATTTGAAATGCCTTAACTCTTTGTTCATGTCTGTTCATAAAAACACCTATTACTTATTAATATTTACGATATGAACGTTAATTTCATCAATGACGTTAATATCTAACATAGTTGAGATTGATTGCTTGATATTCTCTTGAATGTCCTCAGCAATTTTGTGTACATTTTTATCGTCTGAAAGATTTACAAAAGCAGAGATTTTTAAATAACCATCTTTTTCATCGACTCTTATGCCTTTTCCACGATATTTTTTACCAAATTTTTCAATAGTTCCACTTGCAAAATTATTCTGTAACGAAGCAACACCTTTAGTTTCAAGCACAGAAATGCTTGAAATCACTTCGAGTACTTCTGTTGAAATTTTAATTTTACCTATAGTTTCATCATGTCCTAATACTTCCATCGTTGTCACCTCATTCATTCATTATATCATGTTGCTCAAGAAAATTAGTATTATAATTGTTGTTGATGAAATCCTCATTATTAATTATATTTTTATGAAACGGTATCGTCGTATCAATACCTTCAATTATAAATTCATTTAAGGCGCGTCTTGCAACTTGTAATGCGTCCCTTCTATCTTCTCCAAAGACGATAAGTTTAGCGATCATCGAATCGTAATACGGCGGTATTGTATACCCTTGATAACTTGCCGTTTCAAGTCTCACACCAAAACCACCGGGTTCTATAAATTTTGTGATTTTGCCTGCTGATGGCATAAAGTTTTTATACGGATTTTCTGCATTGATTCTAAATTCAAATGAATGTCCTTTAAATTTAATGTCTTCTTGAGTAAATGGAATTTCTTCACGCATCGCAACTTTAAGTTGCATTTTAACTAAATCTACCCCAGTCACCATCTCTGTCACAGGGTGCTCAACTTGAATACGTGTATTCATTTCCATAAAATAATACTTTTTCTCATCAAGATCATAAATAAATTCAATCGTACCAGCATTTACATAATCGATATGTTTTGCTGCACGTACTGCCGCATTACCCATATCCTCTCTAATTTCTTCGCTTAAAACTGGACTATTTGCTTCTTCTACAAGTTTTTGCATTCTTCGTTGTATCGTACAATCTCTTTCGCCTAAATGAACGACATTGCCGTGGTAGTCACCGAGTACTTGTATCTCAATATGTCTAAAGTTCGTAATATACTTTTCGATATATAAATTCTTATTACCAAACGCACTTTCTGCCTCTTGTTCAGTTAGTTTATAATTTTGAATAAGTTCTTCTTCGTTACGTGCAACGCGAATTCCTTTTCCGCCACCACCATAACTTGCTTTTATAATAACTGGATATCCAATATCTTTAGAAATTGTTTTTGCATCGTCAATATTTTTTACGACACCGTCTGAACCTGGAACAGTTGGTACGCCTGCTTGTTGCATCGTCTTTTTAGCGACGTCTTTGACACCCATGAGTCCAATCGTTTTGTAATGAGGACCGATAAAAATTAAATTGCTCGCTTCACACATCTCTGCAAAATCTACATTTTCAGCTAAAAAACCATATCCAGGATGAATTGCGTCACAATTAGTATTCTGAGCAATTGTAATTATACTAATCATATCTAAGTAACTATCTTTAGATAATTTAGGACCAATACAATATGACTCAGTCGCTAGTTTCCGGTGTAAACTATCTTTATCAGCCTCTGAGTAAACACTTACTGTCTTTATACCGAGTTCATGGCAAGCACGAATAATACGTACTGCAATTTCACCTCGGTTTGCGATAAGTACTTTTTTTATCATTTGACTCTAAACAATGGTTGGTTATACTCAACCATTTCTCCATCTTCAACTAAAATATCTACAATTTCACCGGATACTTCTGCTTCAATCTCATTGAAGAGTTTCATTGCTTCTAAAATACAAACTATTGTATCGTTTTCTATTTTATCGCCAACCTGAATGTATGGATCTGCTTCTGGTGAAGGAGATTGATAAAAAGTACCAACCATCGGAGCTTTAATAGTCTTACCTTCTGGTACTTCAGTATCACTAATCGTTTCCTTTTCAACAGGTGTTACTTCTGTTTTAGAAACAGGTTGAGCAACTTGAGTAGTTATTTTTGGTTCGCGTTTTAAGCTAATATCTATAACTTTGTCTTTATAAGACAATTCTGTAAGACTTGCCTTATCCATTTTTTCAATTAGCTGATCTATATATTCTAAATTCATTAACTTTTCTCCTAACGCAATCTTTATAATAACATTTTACTGAAGTGGTACGACCAATTCAATTAGTAACTAAAAAAAGCAGATAAAATTATCTGCTTTTAAAATTATGCTCTTGACACGTATGCGCCTTCCTCAGTGTTTACAATTAAAACATCACCGTTGTTAACAAATAACGGTACTTGAATTGATAGCCCTGTTTCTAATTTAGCTTCTTTAGTCGCACCAGAAACTGTGTCTCCTTTAATACTTGGTTCAGTTTCTACAACTTCTAATTCAACTGTCTTAGGTAATTCAACACCTAGCGTTTCACCTTCGTATGTCATAATTGACACGTTCATGTTTTCTTTTAGGTAATTAATTTCATCTTCTAATTGACTGCTTGGTATTGATACTTGCTCGAAAGTGTTATTATCCATAAAGACGTAATCGTCACCATCATTGTATAAATACTGCATTTTGTTATTGTCGATATGTGCAGTTCCAACTTTTTCACCAGCTCTAAAAGTCTTTTCTTGAATCGAACCTGTACGTAAGTTTCTTAGTTTTGAGCGAACAAAAGCTGCACCTTTACCTGGTTTAACGTGTTGGAAATCGATAACTCTCCAAATACCGTTATCCACTTCAACTGTAAGTCCTGTTTTAAAATCGTTTACTGAAATCATTTTATTTCCCCCTAGTTGTTAATGATGAAAAGCTCTTTACTACTATGTGTTAATTTTTTAAGCCCTTCTGTTGTTACAATCGCATCGTCTTCAATTCTTACGCCACCAAGATCCTCAACATAGATTCCTGGTTCGATTGTAATAATCATATTTTCTTCTAACACTGTATCAACTGTTTTTGCTAGACCTGGTCCTTCATGAACCTCTAAACCGATTCCATGGCCAAGAGAATGCCCGAAATTATCACCATAACCGTTCTCAGTAATGATGTCTCTAGCAACTTTATCAGCTTCTTTACCAGTAAAGCCTACTTTAATCGTTTCTAAAGATTTTAATTGACTTTCTAACACAATATTATACACATTTTTTAACTCATCTGAAACATTACCTACACCAAATGTACGCGTAATATCAGATACGTACCCGTTATATGTCGCGCCAAAATCTAGAGTTACTAAATCTCCATCTTCAATGACTTTTTCTGAAGGTGTTGCGTGTGGTAACGCACCTCTATAACCACTTGCTACAATTGTATCAAAACTTGGTCCTTCAGAACCAAGTTGAGCCATTTTATATTCTAACTCGGCTTTTACTTCTAGTTCTGTCATTCCTGCTTTTACAAAAGTTAAAATATGTTCGTAAGCTTTATCGACAATTTCACAAGCTTTTTGAATATGTGCAATCTCATCTTCAGATTTAATCATTCTCATCTTTTCAAATTCGCCAGTTATTGCTTCAAGATCAAATTCACTTTCTAATTTGGAATAGTCATTATAATTTGTATATTCGCCTTCAAAACCTAATTTTTTAATATCTTTTGATTTTAAAAATTCAATAATAAATGGAAGTAATCCTTTATTTTGTAATACAAATTCAAAATGTGGAGATTCTTCTCTTGCTTGAACGTTATATCTAAAGTCTGATATTAAATATTCATCATCATTCGTAATAATAACCGCACCACTCGAACCAGTGAAATCTGATAAGTATCTTCTGTTAAACTCACTCATAATGAGAATAGCGTCAACGTCATATTTTTTTAATAGAGATTTTGTGTTGTCTAGTTTTTTCATAATGTGATTCACTCCTTACTTCGTAGTTTACAGTATTTTTTATAACATTTCATTTTCTTTTTCAAAATTAAAAAGAAATGATAAGATAATAAAGTATTGTGAGGGATTATGATGAAAAATTCACTGTTACTTTTATCATTAACATTATTATTAACTGCCTGTTCATCAGAGAATTTAGATGAAAAGTTCGAACAAAAATCTAAAAGAGTAGAAGATCTTGAAGAGGAATTACATACTCTTGAAGTAGAAAATAAACAATTAAAAGATGATTTTAATAATATTGAAGAAGAAATTGCACGTATTAACCGCGATAAAAAGGACTCTAATATTGATGACTATCAAAGCATTGTTAAAAAATATGCAAGATCGACTGAACAAGAACTAGAAAGACTTACTTTAGAAATTAATAGTTATAAAAAAGATGAAAAAATTAGTGGCGGAAAAATTAGTGATATCGAAAGTGATATGACAAATATTATAAAAGAATATAACGATGACGTAGATGAGTTAAAGTTACAAGATACGCTCACACGCCAACATAATAAAATAGAAATATTCAATAGTAATCTACTTAAAGAATTAAAATCATTGAAAGAAGCAATTGACAAAGACGACGATAAAAAAATAAAAGAGTCAATAGACAATATTAAAGATTTAAATAAATATTTATAGAGGTTGATTATTTGAAAAAAGGATTATTTTACTTTGTATTAATCATCGCATTTATTGGATTAATTACTAACTTAGATAATGTTTTTAATATGATTTTTAATATGGCATTATCACTTGTTATCATCGGCTTAATCTTATATGCGATATATTATTATTTCCTATTATCTGAAGACGAAAGAAAATATAGACGTGCATTACGTAAAACGAAAAGAAAACGTAAGTTTAGAGAATAACTCTAAACTTACGTTTTTTTATCTTTTATAATTCCATTCATCTGACTTATAAGTTTCTATAAGGACTTCTAACTCTTCTTTATCTTTTTCTGTAAGTCTATACTCTGTCGTATGCATATCTAATCCATTTTCGAATCCTTTTTTAAATGCGACATATAAATCATCCACTGTGAACTGTTTATCTGTTAAGTCATTAATAGCAACAGCCTTTGATTTAAATCCACTTTTCATTTTCTCTTTAAAACGCTCATTTGTAAATTTAAACATGTCAAATAGATGGTCGATATCAACATCTAATAGAATAGAACCATGTTGCATAATTACACCATTATTTCTCGTCTGAGCACTCCCAGCAATTTTTCTACCCTCTACAACTAATTCATACCAACTTGCTGTATCGAAACAAACACTCGATCTAATTTCAGATTTTTTTCTTTCTGGAATACTAAAATAAGCATCTAATCCCAAGTTTTTAAATCCTTCTAGAAGACCTGTAGATAATACTTTGTAACTTTGAGCTACTGTTTGTGGCATGTTTTCATAGCTTTCCGGTAATACTAAACTGTATGTAAGCTCTTGTTCATGTAAGACACCTCTACCACCAGTTTTTCTTCTCACGAGCTGATAACCGTAATCTTTGACTTTCTCAACATCTATTTCTCTATGTATTCTTTGAAAATATCCGATTGACAGTGTTGGTATTTCCCATTCATATAATCTTAAAACAGGCGGGATTTCATTTCTCTCGATTTTTCTCATAAGTAGTTCATCTAATGCCATATTATAATACGCATCATTTTTACCACTATTAATGTAAAGCCATTCTGTTGTCAATGAACTCTCTCCTAACTTAGACTTTTAAAAAAATTGTAAACACACTATAATATATATTGTAACTAAAAAGGAGAGATTTTGTGAGTACTACTACAATTATCTTATTAATTATTTTAGCAATATTAATAATTTTATTTATTGTTAACGCTGTGATTAGTGTACGAGGAGTAAATATTGTTGATGAGAATGAATTTAGCGAAAATCTAAGAAAAGTTCAACTTGTCGATTTACGAGAAAAAGAAGCCTATAAGCACGGTCATATTTTAGGTGCTCGTAATATCCCATTAAGTACTTTTAACAGCAGAGCAAAATCATTGCGTACGGATCAACCTGTACACTTATATGATCAAAATGGGCGTACTGCATTAAGAGCAGCGAGGATTTTAAAAAAACTTGGTCATAAGGATATTTACGTATTAAAAAGCGGTATTTCTAAATGGACAGGTAAAATTAACAAGAAATAAATAAGAGCGATTCGAAATAAATTCGAATCGCTCTTTTATTTATGACTTATTTCTTCTCGTCAACGATGTCTTCTCTTTCAAAACGTAAAACTGGATGACGTGCTGCTTGAGTTTCATCAAGACGTCCAATTACAGTATTATGAGGCGCTTCTAGAACTAAGTCTAAATCTTCTTTGATTTCTTTATCGATGTTTAATAGTGCATCAACAAAGCCATCTAAAGTTTCTTTAGATTCAGTTTCTGTCGGCTCAATCATAAGACCTTCTTCCACGTTAAGCGGGAAGTAAATTGTTGGTGGATGGTAGCCGTAGTCTAATAGACGTTTTGCAACATCTAACGTACGTGCACCTTCTTTTTTCTGGTTTACACCGCTAAGCACGAATTCGTGTTTACAGTGTTGATTGAATGGAAGATGATATGCACCTTCAAGACGTCTCATAATATAGTTTGCGTTTAATACTGCATCTTCAGATACTTTCTTCAGACCTTCTGGTCCCATAGTTTTAATGTACGTGTAAGCACGTAGATAGATAGCAAAGTTACCAAAGTAAGGTTTAACACGTCCGACACTGTTAGGAATGTCGTTGTCTAATTTAAATGTGTCTCCTTCTTTTTTAACATGTGGTTTTGGTAAGAACTCTGCTAAATCAGCTTTAACTCCAATAGGACCTGAACCTGGACCTCCACCACCGTGTGGACCAGTGAATGTTTTGTGTAAGTTTAAGTGAACAGCATCAAAGCCCATATCTCCAGGACGAACTTTAGCCATAATTGCGTTTAAGTTCGCTCCATCATAATATAATTTACCTCCAGCACCGTGGACAATATCTCTAATTTCTAAGATATCTTTTTCAAATAATCCTAAAGTGTTCGGGTTAGTTAACATGATTGCTGCAGTTTTATCACTTACAACACGTTTTAAGTCTTCAATATCAACAGTTCCGTCTTCGTTAGACTTAACTGTTACTGCTTTGAATCCAGCTACTGTAGCAGATGCTGGGTTTGTACCGTGTGCTGAGTCAGGTACGATTACTTCTGTTCTTTGGTGATCTCCGTTTGCTTCGTGGAATGCTTTAATCATAATTAATGCTGTCCATTCACCTTGAGCACCAGCAGCAGATTGTAATGAAATTTCATCCATACCAGTAATTTCTTTTAATGACTCTTGTAAACGGTACGTAATTTCAAGTGATCCTTGAATTGCTTTTTCATTTTGTAATGGGTGTGAAGTTGCAAACCCTGTTAAGCGAGCAACTTGCTCGTTAATTTTAGGGTTGTACTTCATTGTACAAGAACCTAATGGATAGAATCCTGTATCGATACCCCAGTTTTTATTTGATAGTTCAGTGTAGTGACGAATTAAATCTAATTCACTGATTTCTGGTAATTCTGCTTTTTCTTTACGGATAAATTTATCATCTAATAAATTAGAAAGATCTTGTTTCTCGATATCAAGTTTTGGTAACGAGTATGCATAACGATCCTCGATACTTCTTTCGAAAATTAATGGACTTGATCCTTTTTTAGCCATTATAAGCACCTAACCTTTCAACAAACGCATCAATTTCATCTTTAGAACGTAGTTCAGTGACTGCGATAAGCATATGATTTTTGAACTCATCAAAGTCTAAACCTAAGTCATAACCACCAATAAATCCATCTTCATATAGCTCATCGTTAATTTCAGTGACATCTTTATTTAACTTAACTACAAACTCGTTAAAGTTCATGTCACCAAGAACTTCAAATCCAGCTGATTTAAATGCTTCTTTAGCATAGTGAGCGTTTTGAATATTGTTTTCAGCCATTTCAACAACACCGTACTTACCTAATGCACTCATCGCAATTGATGAAGCTAAAGCATTTAGGGCTTGGTTCGAACAAATGTTCGAAGTCGCTTTTTCACGACGGATATGTTGTTCACGTGCTTGTAACGTTAATACGAATCCACGATTACCATCATCATCTTGAGTTTGACCTACAAGACGTCCAGGCATTCTTCTCATTAATTTTTTTGTTGCAGCAAAATATCCACAGTGTGGTCCACCAAATTGTGCTGGAATACCGAATACTTGTGTATCACCAGTAACAATGTCTGCACCAAATTCTCCTGGAGGTGTTAATAATGAAATTGCAAGTGGATTTGAGTTAACAATGAATAATCCTTTGTGTTTATGAGCAATCTTTTCAATTGCTTCTAAATCTTCAATTGAACCAAAGAAGTTAGGATACTGAACCATTACTGCTGCAGTATCTTCATCAGCTAATTCTTCTAAATGTTTTAAATCAGTAGTCGTACCATCTAAATCTGCAACAACTACTTCAATGTTTTGTGCGTGAGTATATGTTTTAATAACTTCTAAAGTTTGTGGGTGCACTGCACCTGAAACAACTACTTTTTTCTTTCTAGTCGCTCCAGCAGCCATAGTCGCACCTTCAGCAAATGCAGTTGGACCATCGTACATTGATGAGTTTGCAATTGGTAAACCTGTTAACTCAGAAATTAATGTTTGGAATTCAAAGATTGCTTGTAATTCACCTTGTGAAACTTCTGGTTGATAAGGTGTATATGCAGTATAAAACTCTGATCTAGAAATAATAGAATCCACTACAGATGGAATATAGTGATCATAAACTCCAGCACCTAAGAATGATGAATGTGTTGCTGAAGTTATATTTTTGTTAGAAATTCTAGTAAGTTCTCTCATTAGAGAGTACTCATCTTTCGCAGGTTCTATATTTAAATCACCTTTGAACCTAACTTCTTCAGGGATATCAGAGAATAATTCATTAACATCTTTAATGCCAATGACGTCTAACATCTCTTGCTTGTCTTTTTCTGTTACCGGTAAATAACGATGACTCATATTTACACTCCTTAAAGTATTAATAATTTTTATTTAAAGTTTTTAACAAATTTAGCTGGAATTTCACGTTTACGAACTTTTACGATAAATTCCTTACCTTCTTCATAGAAATCTGTATCAACTAATGCAAAACCAATTGCTTTACCAGTTGATGGTGATTTTGTTCCACTTGTTACGTAACCGACTTTATTTCCGTCATTATCGTAAACTTCGTAGTCTGTTCTAGGAATACCTTTACCAGTCATTTCAAATGCTGATAAACGGCGTGGTGCTCCATTTTCTTTTTGATCTTTTAAGACTTCTCCACCAATGAACTTTTCTTTCTTAGCATTAACAGCAAAGCCAATTCTAGCTTCAATCGGTGTAATTTCTGGAGATAAGTCTTGACCATGAAGTGGTAAACCTGCTTCAAGTCTTAATGTGTCTCTTGCACCAAGTCCACATTCAGCTGCTCCATCTTCTTTAAATACTTTCCATAATGGTTCTAATGAATCTGGTTTCATGTAAATTTCAAAACCATCTTCACCAGTGTATCCACTTTGAGAAAGTAACACAGTGTGCCCTGCAAGATCGATATCTTGTTTAGCATTGAACATTTTCATTTCAGAAATATCTTCATCCGTGTGTTTTTGTACCATTTCACGTGAGTTAGGACCTTGAATAGCAATTACTGCATAATCATCAGATTCATCTGTAATTTCAACATCGAAACCTTCAATTCCTGTTAGCCATTCATAGTCAGTGTCCTTATTACCAGCGTTAGGAACTAAGAAGAATTCATTTTCATCTAACTTATAAATTAATAAGTCGTCAATAACTCCACCTTTTTCGTTGGCAATTGTTGTGTACTGTGCACGGTTGACTTTTAATTTAGATACATCATTTGTCAATGCATAGTTAAGAAAATCAACAGCTTCATTTCCAGTAACTCTTACTTCACCCATATGAGAAACATCAAAAATACCGACGTCTTCACGTACTGCTTTGTGCTCCTCAATAATGCTTGTAAATTGAACTGGCATTTCCCAGCCACCAAAATCAACAAGTTTGGCACCAACTTCTTGATAATAATTATTAAGTGGTGTTTTCTTTAGTTCACTCATGTTATCCTCCCTTTATAAAAAAACAGGACACTTAAATAAATAAGTGCCCTGTTGAAATATCTTCAGGATTCGTCACAATGCCGTCCTTTTGCCTGAGAGATTCACCTTTAAGGCTTGCTCCTTCGGCGACGTTAATACGTTCTCTCCGACACTGTTCAACCGAAAATATCAAATTTGTTTAGTATTTCTGTATCCGAATTCATTATATATGCAAAATTCACAAATTGCAACAATAACGGTAATTACCTATATTTTTAAGTGTAAAATTTTGTGAACAACTTCGTTTAATTTGTCATCATTATTAACAATTATATCTGCAACTGAAGTATAATATTTATTCCTTTTCTCATATAATTTTTTAAGATCTTCGTACGGCTTTATAGCATTTGGTCTGTTAGTGTCATTTTTAATACGTTTATAAAGAGTGTCAAAATCAGCATTTAAAAAAATAACTGTTTTACTGGTCTGTTTTAAAAAATCTAAAGAAGGTGGATATTCAACTATTCCTCCACCTGTTGCAACAATATCGTTTCTAACCGCTTCTTTTAATGCTTCATATTCATATCTTCTAAATGACGCTTCACCTTCATCTTTAAATATATTAGGTATTGATTTGTTTTTGTTTTTTTCTATTAAATCATCTAAATCAACAAAATTTTTATTTCCAACTTCAGCTAATTTTAAAGCTATAGTTGTTTTTCCAACTCCCATAAATCCAATAAGTATCATAAATCACCTATAAATGTAATTATTTTTCTTTCATAATATGAAATTAAATTCATCTTAATTTCAATTATCATATAGAGGCGCATATAATACCAATAAAATACATTAGATATAAAACTAAGGATAATAAGTCCAGTTATACTTATAAATCCTTCATTTTTTGATATTAATCGTGTAATAATTATCACCTTCTTTTATACTTAGTGAGATATATGTACTTTTCTCTTTAATCGTAAACTCACTGACATTGTACATTAGAGGTATAAACCCTTTATCATCGATCGATTTTACAATTCTATCATTTGACAACCTATAAGTAATTAATCCATTTTTCGTTTTAAACGATAATCGATTCGTCTCGACTATAAAATCCTCTTTTTCAAACTCTGTTTCAAATATATCTTCTATGAAAACATCAATATCAAAACTCTTTTCTTTAAGTTCAATATGACTAAATATTTTTAATGTCGGTCCAGTGATAAAAAGAATCATGACTAATATAAATAAACTAAGTAATAATTCAACGTATGTAAAACCATCATTTTGTTTTAATGCACATATTTGTTTTAACTTCACAAATTTTATCTCCAGTAATCGTATAATTTTTACTACTTAAGATTTCTTCTATAGAGTTATTTGATTTCGTTTCAATATATAAATTTCGTACAAATGATAAATGATCATCAGTACTATAATCTAACTTGTTTAAATATAAAATTGTCGGAATTAAAAATGTTAGTATGATTAACATCACTTTTAAAGCAATCAAACTATCTATTAATAAGAATCCATCATCTTTCAATACGATATCTCCCCTTTTGTATTTGAAATATGATTTTTACAATTTCTCCATTACAATTTAATGTAATGGTCCCAAATCTAGATGTATTTCCACTCGAATAATATATGACCTCATTGAGTCCACCTTCATATATAGAACAATATGATAAGTTATATACTTTTTCATAATTGTTTTTATAATCCATCAGCACAATCTTATTTTGTCTATGATTAATTTCAACATATTGAGCGCTCGCAAATCGCTTCGCTCGTATTTGAGCATTTTGAAATAGATATTCAATATTTTTAATCTCGTCATCTTTATTGCCTTTATTAAATTTAGGGATATATGTGACAGTAGATAATAAAATGATACTTACAATAAATAATGTAAGTATCATTTCAATCATCGTAAAACCGTCATTCTTTTGTAGCTTGCCCATTTACGATCTTAATTCCTGTACCATTAGAACAAGACACTTGTTTATCTGTGAGGTAATTTGGTACGAGTTGGCTAATATTTGTTGGTGGTTGCCCTTCGTTTAATGTGTAGGCTTCAATTTGGCTTTGTACCATTTTCACCTGAGCTTCACAGCCAGTATTTTGTACATTTTTGGATTGTGCGGCTATGTTTGGGATAATTAATATAATGAGTACAGATATAACGAGTAGTACGAGTAACATTTCAATTAAAGTAAAACCTTCTGATTTTTTACTTTTTTGTATAAACTTTTTAATATTCAGTTTCATAATTTTCCTCCTAATTTAAATCCGACATCATTTGGAATACAGGTAAAACAATCACTAAATATAAACAGATTACTAAAAATCCAAGTATTATAAATATAATTGGTTGTATACGCCTTGTTAGTTTTTCTAATTTAAATATAATTCCTTCTAATACGTATTCACTATATAAAATTAGCTCTTTACCTACATTAGAGTTATATTCACCATGCTTTATAAATGGAATAATTCTATGATCAAGTAATTGAATTTCTTTCACTGCGTCACTCATTGATTCTCCAGCTAAAAGTAACCGTTCGATTTCACTACCTAGAAATTGTAATTCTAAGTCTAATTCTTGATTCTTTAATATATTAATAATTTCTTTAGAATCAATTCCATTGGAAAACATGAATCCAAGCTCTCTAGAAAATTTATATGTTACAAAGTATTTATAGTACGTATTGATTATGGGAATGCGTAACATACTTGATTTCTTAAATTTGATATTTTTCGATGTTAATAACATAGATAAATATATTGTAAATAATATTGAAACGATGAAAATAATGAGAACAAACTTAGGCAAAAAGTTTAATAATCCTGTGAGTAAATTCATCATTCTACTTTTGTTCGTTCCTACAGATTCATACAAAATATTAAACTGAGGGATGACTGTGTAATTTAGTGCAATTAATATAACAATAAATAGAGTAATTAAAATTAACGGATACTGTAATGCTTTTACTAAGTTTTTAATTGTGCTTCTTTTTTTACTTATATATGCGTGACATTCTTCTAATATTTTAATCACGTCACCATGTACATGTGAGAATCTAATCTGAGCAATAATCGACGAATGGTATCCTAGATACATTAATACTGTCTGTAAATCACTACCAGTTTCAATCAAATTAGTTAACGCTTCTTTATCTTTTTTATTTAATACTTCGTATTGTTCGACTAAAAATGTTAATGCATCTTTTTGAGTGAAACCATTATCGAGTAAATGTGCGAGTTTCTTTAGAAAATCAGCATCATAATTTTTTAATTTATTCGTAGGAATGTTTATAAATTTCATACGTCTCTACCTCTATTAAATTTTCTTTATATAATTCTTCTAACGTATGAAGAATCGTTTTATATTTCACGTCCTCATTGTTCAAAATTTTTCTAATATCGTCTTTTGTTAAATACTCGTATATGATAAAAGAACTTGAGCCGTCGTGAATAATTCTCTGATTAATAATCACTCGTATGGATTCAATCAATTCCTCTTTATAAATACCATATTCTTTTAGTCTTAATAATGTACTATGCGCACTATTACTATGAAACGTTGAATAAACTAAATGACCCGATAAACTTGCTTTTACTAATTCTTCTGCAATTTTTTTATCCCTAATTTCACCAAACATAATGACATCTGGATCACATCGCATAACTCCTCTTAAAATCGGCTCGTAATCTATTCTTGCTTTCTCGTTAATTTCAACTTGCACTATATTTTCTAAGTCAAACTCAATAGGATCTTCAATAGTTATTATCTGTCGATCACCTTTATTACTAATGTCATTTAGTAGCCTAAACATAACTGTTGACTTTCCTGATCCTGTTGGACCAGTAAACAATATAAGACCGTCATTTTTATTACATAGATACTTTAAATTTTCATAGTCACTCTCCCCTCTAAATAGATTTTTAGAAGGGATATTCTTTACGCTATTCAATAAGCGAATAACTATAATCTCATTCATGAGTGATGTTGGAAGAGTCGATATTCTTAAATTCACAGTTTCTTCACCAACAAGCATTTCTATACGACCACTTTGAGAGATGCGATGTTCATTTGTGTCTAAATCTGAAATAAACTTTAAATAATTAATAAACTGCCGATAATTTTTCTCTGAAAGAGAACTGTGCATTCTCATCTTTCCAAATTGCCTAACTCTAATCAGCCCATGATTTTTCTCTAAAGTAATATGTATATCTGTATATTCGTTACATATACTTTCTTCTAGTAATCTTAATAATAATTCTTCCATATTCTCCCTCCTAACTATATATGCTAAAAATTATTGATTTTGATTTTTTTATTTTAAAAAGCTTTTTATGAGTTTTACAATTCAGTATTTAGTATTTACTTATGTAGGAGAGTTGATTATAATTAAATTAATAGATTATGGTTTGGTGGGAGGATTACGATGGATAAAGTATTTAAAACGCTCGGTTTTTGGACAGCGATCTTTGCAATTTTATTCTATGTCGGCGATATGACTGAAATGGCGTTTTTCTTCATCGGTCAAACTGGTTTCTTTATATTACTTGGATATATGAAACTGACTGAAAGAATGTATATGTATGTATTCGCAGCTTACCTAATGCTATTCTTCGTTGGATTTACTTATTATTCAACTTTCCTTATGGAACCAGCATTTGGTAACCAGTAAAAAATAAAAGAGAGTTCAGACGATCGTCTGAACTCTCTTTTTCTTTACCATATTATATTTGGATTTTCATATTTCTCTTCAAGAAGTGTTGTCGGTAATCCGTGGCCCGGATACACTTCATACTCTAAATTTAAACTAAATAACTTTTCTTTAATCGAATGCATCACTGCCTCAGTATTACCACGGTATAAATCCGTACGACCGACTCCTTTATTAAATAATACATCTCCAGATACTATAAAACCGTCATTATCAAATATATAACTCAAGCTCCCTGGTGAGTGCCCCGGTGTATGAAGAACGTTTAACTTAAAATTACCGACGACTAACTCGCCTTCATCGATATAATTTCTTTCCACGTCAGCAGTCACTTCTTCTATAAAACGAATTGAGCCATTTTTACTTGGATCATATAGCCAGCCACTTTCTTCTTCATTCATATAAACTGGTAACTTAAAGTATTTACATACTTCTTCTAATGCACCGATATGGTCATAATGCGCGTGTGTAAGTAGAATTCCTTCGACTGTTAATCCATGTTCCTTTACAGTTTCAATAATATCTTGACTATTTGCTGCAGGGTCAAAAATTAACGCATGTTTATAATCATCATAGACGATATAACAATTAGTATTTAATGCACCTAATGGTAATGTAATGATTTCCATATTGTCACCTCAAAATTATCTAGACATTTAGTTGTATCAATTATACAATAGAGTTAACGTAATGTTAAAAGTATTGGGGGATTGAACATGCCTTTCATTGACACAGGCGAACTGTTTAAAATCGGCGGGACATCAATTCACATTGGTGTAAATACAATGTCGTTATTAATGTTGCTAATTGCGATTTTAAGTGTTTATGCTCTAATCAATGCGGTTAGATCTAAAAACATCCTAGGTATTATTTTTAGTGTTGGCGCAATTGCTACATTTGGGTTCTTTTCACTAGCAACAATATTTACATTTGGTTATCCAGACCTATAAAAAAACCGCGAAAATTCGCGGTTTTTTTATTACTATCTATACTCTAAATCCTCAAGTATAACAGCAAGTTCTTCATCTTTAACTTTATTTACGTTAATATCATTTACTAATTCTTTCATACCTTCATAATCTTGGTTTTTTCTTAATCGATATAAGCGTTCTTTAAGTGCAAGTTCGTTTTCTGGATCAAGTTCAAACGCATAACTTAAATTCGCCTCAGCTCTATCTTTATCTCCAGCAACTTCATATAACTTACCAAGTACATAATAACTTGTACTCGTTTCATTATTATATTTAAATGTTTCATTTACTTTCATTAATGCTTGGTCATAATCTTTTTCATAATAAAATCTAAGCGCTTGTTCATCATAAGGTTGAAGTGATGAATGTTGGCTTTGTATTACCCAAGATAATACTGGAAGTACAATCGCTAAAATACACGTAGCAAGAAGCACTTTTTTATTCACTTTTTTAAAGTTATAAATAATTCCTAAGATTACACCATAAATTGCTCCACCGAGGTGTGCGTAATGGTTAACGTTACTAAAGAAATTAGAAAGAACTCCAATAACTACAAATATAGCAACGACCTGAAAAATGAGTTTCTTTTGTACTTTTTTATGGACAAGTAAGTGTACAAGTAAAATACCCATTAAACCATACGCCGCACCACTCGCACCAAGTGAGAGTGAATCAGTAATGAACACGAGAGAAATAATGTTGGCAACTACAGCTGTAATTAAATAAGATAACAACATTTTAATCGATCCATAAATCGATTCTACGAATTTACCTAATACGTAGATTGCAGCAACGTTAAATAAAAAATGGTCGACATTTGCATGTAAAAACGCACTTGAAATCAGTCGATAAAATTCCCCGTCTTGATTGACACCAAAGTGTGTTAACCCTAAATCATTTGTTAAATGAACGGAGTCCTTAATATGAATATAAAATAAATTCATTAAAAAGATTAACGTATTAATCATTAATAATATCGAAGTCATTGGTGTAAATTTAATTAAATATGTTTCTAACGGGTTGCTTGATAACACCCTTTTTTTATACCAATCTTTAGACTTTGGTTTTTTATATTTAGTATCTATTTTATAGAAAGGATTAAAAATAATTTTTCCAATATTTTCAACACCAATATGTGATACTTTTAATTCACTCGATGAAAATTGACGCTTAAATTCATGACTACCAATATAATTCACATATATTTTGCTAATTTTAAAATTAACTGCGCGATCTAAATTACTTTTGTTATAAAATAGATTTTCTGTTGTCGTTTCAATCTCACTATCTGAAACCTCTTTGTCGGTTAAAATCATTATTGATTTACTTTTACTATTTTTAAGCCAAATCGTATCAGTCATACTGTCATATGTAGAAAACACATATTTTGTATAACGAATAATTTCATAGGCTGCTTGCCATTTATTAATCATTCAATCTATTCTCTTTTGCATTAATTGTTTTTGTTGGTGTAATTAATAAATCGACCGGAATATCATGTGATTCAACGATTACTTCACCAAATTGTTCATCGAATAATGCAGATATTTTTAATCCATTAAAGCCTTTTAAAAATCTATCATAAAAGCCGCCACCGTATCCTGTGCGGTATCCTTTTTCATTAAAAATAACACCAGGCACAATTAATAATTCTGGTGAGTTATTTAATTCATTTGTATCATCTGGAATTAAAATATCTTTATCATCAGTTAATAAATCTTCACGATCTACAACTTCGTAAAAATTCATTCCTTTAGTGACGTAGTCACTTTTTGGTGCATATAATTTAACTCCGTTTTCTTTTAAATGTTCAATAATTGGCCAAGTATCCATCTCGTGTGGCATAGATAATACAAGTCCTACAGAGTTAATATCATTTTCTTCTATGAAATTTAAAAGCTTTTGATGTATTTTTTGTTCTTTTTCTAATTTTTCTTCTTTACTAAATGACTGTAGTGTTTCAATCATTTTCTTTCTTAACTGTTTTTTATTCAAAATCATCATCCCTATCATTCAATTGCATAATAAAATTTTATCATAATTTTTACAAAATAAAAAACCACTTAAATAAGTGGTTATTGATACTGCTGACCCGTGAGGTAAAAGAAGAGATGTTCACCGATATTTTCAATATGATCTCCAATTCTCTCAATAAATTTTGTAATGAGAGATACTTGACTCATAAGCACTCTATCGTCAATTTCATAGATTGAGCTTGACGTAATCTCAAGGTAAATAGCATCGATATCTTCGTCACGTGTCATAATTTCTCTAACAAGTGGTAAATCCTTAGTTTTCATAGCAGATGTAACGTCAATTAGCATTAGTTCACATAATTTTAACATAGCAACTAACTTATTTTTAATTTCCTGATGTTCGATATCGTGTTTTGCTAAAATATTCGCGACATTAACAACATTGTCAGAAATTCGTTCTAAATCCTCAGCGATTTTAATATAAGAAATAAGCATTCTTAAATCAGATGCAACAGGCGCTTCTAACGTAATAATCGATACAATTTTTTCATTAATTAATATTTCTAAATCGTTAACATGAATATCTTCTATCGCTAAATCTTTTAACGCTTTTTCATCTCGTTTTTCTATTTGCTCAATGAGCTGATGAATTCTCACTTCAACCTCATGTGACATTTTAAAAATTGTAGAAGTAAGATCATCTAAATGATTTAAAAATTGTTTTCTTTGTTTCATTATCCAAACCTACCTGTCACGTAATCTTCTGTACGTTTGTCACGCGGATTTTCAAAAATTACTTTCGTATCATCGTACTCTATTACTGATCCGTTATAGAAAAATGCAGTTTTATCAGACACACGTGCTGCTTGTTGCATGTTGTGTGTAACTATAATAATTGAATACTTTTCTTTTAACTCTTGCATTAAATCCTCGATTTTAATAGTAGAAATTGGGTCTAACGCACTTGTTGGTTCGTCCATTAAAATAATGTCTGGTTCAATTGCAAGAGTACGAGCAATACATATACGTTGTTGCTGACCTCCAGATAAACCATATGCATTATCTTTTAAACGATCTTTAACTTCATCCCAAATTGCTGCTTGTTTCAAGCTTTTTTCAACAATTTGATCGAGCGTTTTTTTATCTTTAATTCCATGAATTTTTGGACCATACGCTACATTTTCATAAATTGATTTCGGAAATGGATTTGGCTTTTGAAATACCATTCCTACTTTAGTACGTAGTAGTTCTAGAGATTGTTTTTTATTTAGAATATCAGTGTCTCTATATAAAACTTCTCCCTCGATACGTACATTTGGAACGAGCTCTACCATTCGGTTCAATGCTTTTATAAATGTTGATTTACCACAACCGGATGGTCCGATAATTGCGCTAATTTCCTTTTCATGGAAATCAAGATTTACATCTTTAAGTGCATGATTGTCTCCGTACCATAGATTTAAATTTTTCGTAGAGAATACTGTTTGATGTGCCTCTTTATCATTTAAAGGCTGAATCGTTTCACTTTCTATTGATTCATTTTGCTCTTTTAATATTACTGTCATTATTTTCACCTAAAATCTCTTTGAATATTTATTTCTAATTAATACCGCAACTAAATTCATCATTAATAGTATTGCAAGTAATACGATAATTCCTGCTGCCGTCAATGCTACAAATCCTTCTTGTGGCATTTTTACCCAGTTGTAGATTTGCATTGGAAGTGCCTGGAATGAATCAAATATACTATCTGGTGTTGTAAGTAATGCAACTGGAATACCAATCACAACTAATGGAGCTGTCTCCCCAATGGCACGTGAAATAGCGAGTATAATTCCTGTTATAATTCCTGGAATAGCTGCGGGTAATACAATTCTATAAATCGTCTGCCATTTAGATGCACCGAGTCCAATTGAGCCTTCACGAATAGAATGGGGAACACTTCTAAGAGCTTCTTTACTTGAAACTATTATGACCGGCATAATCATTAATGATAACGTTAAACTTGCAGCAAGTACTGAGTTACCAAGGCCAAACTGTCTTACAAAAATTGTTAACCCGAGTAATCCAAATACAACTGATGGTACCCCTGCTAAATTCGCAATATTAACTTCAATAAAGCGTGTAATTTTATTTTTAGGCGCATATTCTTCTAAATATAAAGCTGTTCCTACCGATAAAAATATTGCAATCGGAGTTGTTAGTGCCATTAACCAAATTGTTCCAATTAATGCACCTTTAATTCCTGCACGCTCAGGACGACTCGAACTAAAATTTGTAAAGAATTCTATACTTAAAGCACCAAGTCCATCTTTCAATACTGATCCAATTAAAATTACGAGTGCGACTATACCGACAAGTGTCGATAATAAGAATACTATTCTCATGACACTATCAAGTAACGCACGCTTAGAATTTCTTTTTTCAATCATTACTTCACTAGTCGCCATTAGTATTCCTCCTTAAATCGCTTCGTAATCCAAACTGATAACATGTTCATTATTAATGTGAGTACAAATAGTGTTATACCAACTGCATATAAACTGTAGTAGACATCTGATCCAAACGCTGCATCACCTGATGTCACTTGAACTATAAATCCTGTCATAGTTTGTAATGATTCAAATAAATTAAAACTACTATTTGGTGTAGAACCAGCCGCAATTGATACAATCATTGTTTCACCGATAGCACGTGACGTAGCTAGTACAATAGATGCAACTATTCCAGACAATGCTGCTGGTAATACAACTTTAAATACTGTTTCTAGTTGTGTTGCACCAAGGCCATATGATCCTTCTCGAATTGCATTTGGTACATTAGCCATCGCGTCATCTGTTAAGCTCGTAATCATCGGTAAAATCATTAATCCAACGACTAAACCTGGACTAATCGCGTTAAAATGACCAAGTGATGGTAGGATTGCTTGTAAAGTCGGTGTTACAAACGTGATCGCGAATGCACCATATACAACTGTTGGTATACCTGCAAGTACTTCAAGTGTTGGTTTTAATACTTTTCTAACAGAACTTGGTGCATATTCACTTAAATAAATTGCTGCAAAGACACCAGTTGGTACTGCAAAAATTGTTGCAATTAATACAATTTTAAATGTCCCAAGTATGAGTGGAAAAATTCCAAATGTTGGATCGCTACTAAACGCGTTCCACGTATCACTCGTAAAAAATTCGATTAGAGAGACTCGACTAAAGAAATGGATCGTCTCTGATATTAGTGTATATAAAATACCAATGGTCGTTAATACTGAAACAATAGTAATAGAAAACAGTACGATAGGTACTGCTTTCTCAAAAGTTTTTGAACGCTTTTTACGTTCTATTTGTTGTTGTATGTTTAACTCTTTCATTTAATCCCTACTTCAATTAGTTCTCACTAATTTCATTGAATTTGTCTTTTTGTTCTTGTAGTTTATCACCGTCTAATGCTACATATCCTGAATCTTCTGCTGCAGCTGTAGCATTGTCTAATGTAAATTCAATAAATTGTTTTAAATCATCATTTTCTTTCACTTTTTCGTCAGCAACATATACATATAATGCTCTAGATAATGGATAGTTGTAGTTTTTAACATTTTCTTCAGTTGGTTCTACCGCTTCACTGCTATCTTCACCTTGAATCGCTAATGCTTTTAACGAATCTTTGTTATTTAAGTAGAAGTTATAACCAAAGAATCCAATCGCATTTTTATCTGAAGTTACTGCGTTAACTACTTGGTTTGTATCTTGAATAAGTTCACCAGTAATATCTTCATCATCCATCACTTCTTCTTTGAAGAAATCATGTGTACCGTGTGATTGGTCTGGACCGTATACTGCGATTTTCTCATCTGGGAAATCACTACGTACATCTGACCAGTTCGTTGCTTCACCAGAGTAGATTTTATATAATTCTTCAAAAGTTAAATCTTCTACAAAGTCATTATCTTTATTAACAGCAACTGTTAAACCGTCAATCGCAACTTCTAATTCAGTATACTCAATACCTGCTTCATCTAACTTTTCTTTTTCCTCATCTTTGATAGGACGAGATGCGTTTTGGAAATCAGTTTCCCCAGAAATAAAACGATCAAAACCTGCGCCTGTTCCTGATACTCCAATTTCAGCTGCACTACCGTATTCCGCATTGTAGTCCTCATTTATGATTTCTAAGATTGGGAACACTGTACTAGAACCGTCACCAATCACTGTTTCTTGTGAAGTTGATGCTTGATCATCTTTTACTTCTGTTGAATCTTCATTTGTTGCACTTGTATCTTCTTCATCACTATTATTACAAGCAGCAAGTGATCCTCCTAAAACTAACATCATAGCTAAACTTAAACTTTTCTTCTTCATTTGGCTTCCTCCAAAAACATTTGTTTGATTTACATCTTTATAATACAAAGGCTTTTTAAAGAAAAAATAAAAGCAATGTAAAAAAGATGTAAAAAAAGAAACTACTGAAATTCAGTAGTTTCTAACTATCGTAAGTACCCGCTTTAATTCTTGGGTAAAATTCATTTAAGTCATACTTATGATAACCTTTCTTTGGTGCACCGTATTCAAGTTCATAATATTTTTGAATAACATCTCTACCCATATATTGAGCAGGGAAGAATGGAATTGTCATCGGTGTCGTTGGCCAAATAATCGAAAAGGCCATATCTGGATTATCATAAGGCGCATAACCAATATATGTTTGGTTTAATACTGGTACACCCTCACGAAACGCTTCGGCAGTTCCAGTTTTTCCAGCAGCTTTTGGCTCTAACTTATGATATGCATCCCATCCTGTTCCGTATCTATTAGTTGACTCGTCATGTGTATTAAATACGTCATATAGGCCAGCATATATTTGATTTTTTTCTGCTTCTGACATCATAACTGTATTTAAAACATTCGCATTAAATGTTCTTAATACTTTACCTGGTGCATTTGGATTATGTTCTCGAATTTCTTTAGCTAAGTGTGTTTCAATTCGACTTCCTCCATTGGCAACAGTTGAAATATATTGAGAGAGTTGCATAGCTGAATACGTATCATACTGACCAATTGCAAGGTCAATATAGTTACCTGCATTATTCGTTAATGGTGGTGATATTCCTGTATCTTCATTTGGTAAATCAATACCTGTAGATACTCCAAGACCAAACTGATTTAGTCCATTTCTTAATTTATAAGCATCTTGAGAAATGTCACTTGGTAGCGGCATATTATTCTGATATTCTAGCCCCAATAAACGAAGTGCTGTTTTAATCATATAGACGTTTGACGAAACCATTAACGCTTCTTGATCATCAATATTGTAATGATTTTTACGGTTAAAGAAAGATGATTTATTCGTTCCATCTGCAAATTGAAGTGGTTCATCTACAATGAATTCTCCTGGACTAAGGACATCATTTTGATAACCAGTAGTTACTGTAGCAACTTTCACTGATGATCCTGGTACATAGGTTACGGCAAAGGTTCCGTAGTCAAAGTCTTCAATTTCACCGTCTTCATTAATATGCTTTCCGACCATAGCTAAAACGTCTCCGTTATAAGGGTCTTGGACAACTAAGTTTACAGTATCTAAAAATTCTGGTCGAATATCCCACTCAATATCACCATAAGTATCTGCACGTTCTTTAGCCTGAATTGCTAAATTATGCATTTCTTTTAAGTGATATTCTGCTAACTCTTCTAATTCTTGTTGAAGTTCGATATCAATTGTTAAGTATAAATCGTTACCAGGTTTACCTTCTTTAACTACTTCCTGGTTAATAATTCGACCAGCACGGTCAGTTGAGTATTTCACTTCTTCTTTTTCACCACGTAAAATATCCTCATACTGAAATTCTAAGTACGACTTACCGACGCGATCATTTTGAGAGTATCCAAGTGATTTGTAGTACTCTGACAATTCTTTTGGTAAACCTTCTTCTGGTGAACTGATATCACCAAAAATAGTACGTAACGTTGAACCATACGGGTATTCTCTTTTCCAGTCCATGCCTGTAGTTATACCTTCTAAATCATCTAAATCTTCGTTAATACTCGCAAACTCTTTTTCTGTAACATCACTACCTTTAATAGTGACTGGATTTAATTCACTCGCGACAATCATTTTTGTATAAATTGAAATGATGTTTATATCGTCTTTTGTAAGTAAATCATCTAAATAGTCATCAGAAATTTGATTATACGCTTCTTCGTTAAAATCATTTTTAGAGATATTACCATCTTCTAATAACTTAGCTTCATTTGGCATTTCTTTTAATAAGTCATCGAAATACTTATTTAACGCGTAATCTTGCTTATCTCTTAATGAAATTTTTTCATCATCCATTTTAAGATACTCTGATAACTTTTCAGCAATCTCCATGATTTCACCATTAGACATATTACGATGTCTTGTAAAAAATATTGCACGTTCAGACTTATTTTGAACGAGCACATTTCCATTTCGATCATAAATCTCTCCACGCGGTACGTTTTGGTTGATTTTTACATATTGCGCATTTTCAACGCGTTCATGATAAGAATCACCTTGTACAACTTGTAAGTAACCTAAACGAACGATTAATATTAAAAAAGAAATAAAAACTATAAAAATTAATGTATTCGCTCTAGATTTAAATAGCTGGTACTTTATCGCTTCAGAACTCTTTTTCTTAACTCGTCTCACAAGCTTCAACCTAACTTTCTTCGATAAAATTCAACCACTATTTTAACATATATTTAATACCAACATAATAAAATACTGTGATTGAAATAGATGTCCTATACAAAAAGTACTTTTATAATTAGACTAGTTTTAAGATAGTATGTTCATGAATTATATTTTATATGAGTAATCATGGTAAGTATTATATATTATTTAATAATCTAACTTATATTCTATAAATTTGTTTTCGACATATTCCTACTCGACATTTAGTGACTTAAAGTATAATTTATAATTCTTTTTTTCTAATATCTCGGTATAATAATTTCCAAGTAAGTGATTTTATTCTATAGAAAAGATTTACAATGGCACATGAACAACACCAACAATTGATTTAGACGTTACATGAATGTATAGAAGCCTGTAACTATTGCTACGATGCCTGTTTGAAAGAAGAAGATGTAAATATGATGACAGAATGCATCAGATTGAATCACGAATGTGCAGAAGCTTGTAAGGAAATCGCTTAAAAATCTTATATAGAAAAAACGCCATGTTAAATAATAATTTAGATATGGCGTTTCTTATTAATCGAATGAGGGCATCAGTCTATCATTCTAATATTGAAAGTGTTTTTTAATTTTTAGTCCATTTATAACCAACGCCCCACACCGTGTGAAAATAATCATCGATAGGAAAGCCAACGTCCCGAATTTTCTTCCTCATATTTCTAACATGGGAATCCACAGTACGTCCTTCCGTATCAGAATCCATATTCCACACTAAATCAATCAATTGATTTCTAGAAAAAACCCTTCCTGGATTTTTCATGAATAATCCAATGATTGCAAATTCTTTTGGTGTTAATTTTACAAGTTGTTTTTTATAGGATAGTTCATATTGATCTTCGTCCCATAACAGCCCTTCTACTTCAATCCGGTTGACAGTTCTTGTTCTTCTTAGTAATGCATCCATTCTTGCAACCAATTCTGCTTCATCAAAAGGTTTTGTTATATAGTCATCTGCACCCAACTTGAGTCCTTTTACAATATCTTCTTTCTGCTCACGTGCAGTCACCATGATAATAGGAACATCTGAGTATTGCCGTATTTCTCTGCATACTTCCCATCCATTCATTTCAGGCATCATGATATCCAGTAGAATAAGATCAAACTTCTCTTCTTTAAAAAACTTAAGCCCTGCTTTTGCACCGACTGCTTTTCGACAAAAATAAGGATAAGGTTTCAAGTATAATGTCAACAGCTCGAGCATTCTCTCTTCATCATCAATTAACAACACTTTATTCATTTACATTCTCCTTCTTTAAAGATATGACGAAAACAGTTCCTTTGCCGAGTATACTTTTTACTTTAATATCGCCACCATGCAACTCCACAATTTCTTTAGCGATTGTAAGCCCGAGACCAGATCCTCCGCTTACCCGAGATCTAGACTTTTCAGAACGATACAATCGATTGAATATAAAAGGTATATCTTTTTCTGGGATTCCTTCGCCTGTATCTGAAATAGTTGTTAAAATTTCATTTTTATTTTGATTAACCTCTATTGTGATATGACCTTTCTCAGGAGTATACTTTATTGCATTATCTAATATATTCAATATAACTTGTTGAATTCTTTCAGGATCAGCCATAACAATCAAGTTATCCGGACAATGAAAGAAAAGTTTTATCTTTTTTTCATTGAGCGCTGGATAGATTCGTGCTAAAACCGTCTCAATCAAAGCGCTAAATACTACCCTCTCTTTTGTGATAGCAAATTCATTATGATCGATTTTAGCTAATTCAAATAGATTTTTTATCAGGTCTAATAAATGCTCTGTTTCTTCCTGAATAATTTTAATGTATTTATTCCTGTCTGTCGTGGATATATCTTTTCTGCTAATAATATCCGCATATCCTTTCATATAGGTTAAAGGTGTTCGTAGCTCATGCGATATACTCCCTAAAAATTCATTTCTCTCGTTTTTTAAACGTTCCAGATCTTGAGACAGCAAAGTAATTGAAGTCGCCAAATCTCCAAGCTCATCTTTTCGATGTGTATACAATTCCACGTTATGATTGCCTCTACTTAATTGTTCTGTCGCTTTTTTCATCCTCAATACTGGTTGGGTAATAACTCTGGAAAGAATAAACACGGTTATAACAGTCAGAAGTAAAGTCAATAAACCCACAAGCAAAAATTTATGACTGAGATGATTAATAATCCGTTTGATGCTATCACTTTCAGCAAACATAAAAACATGCCCACTATGAGTTTCATTAAATGTTAAAGGGCTATCCGTAGAGACATATTTTTCTTCTGACCAATTTGATTTCAGGATAACTCCTTCTTGTGGTATTTCACCATAATCAGTATGTTCAATGACAGTCATCATTTCTGGTTCAACCGGATCAGAGTTGATGATTATCTCTCCATTCTCATCTGTTATTACCACAATAAAATCTGATTCTGACTCCATAATCGCAACATGTTCCAATGTAGTGGTTGTATAGTTTTCTTCCAATACGTCCCTGTGTGTATTCCCCCGGGCCAATAAATCCCCCATTACTTCCTCCACACGATCAGCGACTAGATTTGTATATAGGATATAGAATAGTATGATTTCAATAATAAGAATTACCAGGAAAAACAAAAGTCCGATTTTTAAAGCTAATTTATTGAACATAAAAGCCTCCTCAGTTTTCTACAACAGTATACATCGTAATAGATCATCTTATTATTTTGTTCATTAGTCATATTATATAAAAATAATCCAGCAAAGGTAGCAACTGAAACGAAGTTTTAGTCTGAAAAATGTATGACTAAGTATAACACCTGACCGTCAAGACTTTTTAAATTTAAAGGTTAATTCTAAGTTACATGAGTGATTTTACCGCATTCTACTAAAATATAGATGATAATATTATAGTATTAATTTTCTTGGTATCATAATTATATTCGCTATTCTCTTTATACATTTTATTATTCAAATATCGATTTTTCATGCAGATTTGAAGAAAGTGCTGAGATATCATCCACAGTTAATAAGTCTTTAAATTGAAGTCCAATATGTCGAGTCGGTAATATTATTCTTGATTAAATACATTTATTTTTCATTGAATCTGCAAATAAACTGCAAAAGTTATGGGTAGAGTTCTCAGTAGAACTAATAAAATGGAGGGTATATACATGGTAAAAAACAAAATATTATTAGGGCTTCTTTCCATATTCGCTGTATTTTTAATGGCTGCCTGTGGTAATGGGGAAACTCAGCCTAATGAAGATGAAGAAAGCCAAAGCACTGAAACAGAGTCCAGCTCTGAGGAGGAAATGGACATGGAATCAGATTCCGGAGGTCATATGGAACATTCAGCTGATGAGATGTCCAGTTCCGGTGAAGTACCTGAAGACTTGAAAGAAGCAGAAAATCCAACTTATGCAGTTGGAAGTCAAGCGATTATTGAAGCAGAACACATGCAAGGTATGGATGGTGCTGAAGCAACAATTTCCGGTGCTTTTGACACCACTGTCTATACTGTCTCATACACACCGACGAACGGCGAAGAACTGGTAGAAAATCATAAATGGGTCATTCATGAAGAATTGGAAGAACCGGGAGAAGCCCCATTAGAACCAGGCGATGAAGCAGTAATGAATGCATCACACATGGAAGGCATGGAAGGTGCAACGGCTACGATTGATTCTGCTGAAAAGACCACTGTCTATATGGTGGATTTCGTTACAACAGATACTGAAGAAGAAGTTCACAATCATAAATGGGTCACGGAAAGTGAGTTGACACCTATAGAATAAATTAATTAGTGAATAGTAATATAGTACAAAAACATGAGATTTTTGATTACAAAGAAAAGCTCCGGCAAATCTTGAGTTAAGATTTGCGGAGTTTTTATCTTATCTTCTTTTTTATAATTATTATATAAAATCAATAAGATAAAAAATGATACTCTAAATTAATAAAATTTTTTACCGTTAACTACCCGCATCACTTCCCATTCGGAGTCTATGATATTTTAATCAATTGCTTTGGTCATATTTTGTTCTCTAATTTTTTCAAGTATTTTTAAGATGTCTTTCATATTTCATACAGTAAAGAATTAAAATACCGACTATCCTTAAGTAAGGATTTGTCGGCATTTATTTTATTCTACTTCAAATTTATGCAGTAACTGCGCATTGATTGCTACGATGATTGTACTGAGACTCATCAAAATCGCACCTACAGCCGGACTGAGTATTATCCCCCAAGGCGCCAGCACTCCTGCTGCCAATGGGAGGGCAATCACGTTATATCCGGTTGCCCAGATCAGATTCTGTACCAATTTATTATATGTTCTTTTAGACAGGCTGAATATTGCAAGAATATCTTTCGGATTACTGTCTACGAGAACGATATCTGCACTATCCATCGCGATATCTGTGCCCGCACCCACTGCGATACCAACATCTGCTTTAGTCAATGCCGGTGCGTCATTGATTCCGTCACCTGTCATTGCCACAACCAAACCACGTTCTTGAATTTCTGTCACTTTACCTGCTTTTTCATTGGGCATTACTTCAGCATAGACTTCATCAATCCCAATTTGTTCTGCGACATAACTTGCGACTTTTTGGTTATCTCCAGTCAACATTATAGCTTTAATATTTCTCTTATGCAGCTGTTCTATTGTCTGCTTAGAACTTTCTTTAATCTTATCAGCAAGCGCAATTGCACCTGTCAATTCTTCATCTACCAGAAGAAAAACAACCGTTTTACCTTGTTCTGACCATTTATTGAAGTTATGGTCATCAAAATCAATTTTTTGTTTACGTACATATCCCGGGCTCACTACTTTGACTTGTTTATCATCAATCACTCCTTCAATTCCTACACCGGTAATTGAATTAAAATTTGTCATTTCAAGCAATTCAAGTTCTTTTAACTTGGCTTCATTGAGTATACCTTTCGCAATAGGATGCTCTGAGTCATTTTCCACTGTTGCCGCATAACGTAAAAGAGTATTTTCGTTTATATTATTGAAGGTCTGTATATCTGTAACCCCAAATTCACCTTCAGTCAAAGTGCCGGTTTTATCAAATATCACAGCGTTAATTTTACGAGCCTTTTCAAACTGTGGACGTTGGCGAATCAACAGACCATGCTTTGCAGCAAGTGATGTAGATACTGAAATAACCAGCGGTGTTGCTAAACCTAAAGCATGAGGACAAGCAATAACCAAAACTGTTACCAATCTCATGATAGCAGTATCTATAGTTGCTCCAATACTTATCCAAACGATAAAGGTGATAATTCCGGAAGCTAAAGCGATATAGAATAACCATTTAGCTGCTTTATTAGTTACATCCTGAGCTTTCGATTTAGTACGTTGTGATTCTCTAACCATATCTATAACTTGTGTTAGATAAGATTCATTCATCAGTTTCTCTACTTCAATAGTGAGAGAACCTTCTCTGTTTATTGAACCACCAATGACCTCGTCATCAATGGATTTTCCAACTGGAACAGATTCACCCGTTAACATTGATTCATCAACTTGTGACTTTCCTTTAACGATTTTACCATCCAGCGGCATTTTTTCTCCGGGTTTTACCAATAGTAAATCACCCACTTTAATATCATCAATCTGAACTTCTTCTGTTTCACCATTTTCAGTGATACGGTTTGCCGTATTAGGCATTAATGATGCGAGGGATTCCAGGGCCTTGGAAGCATTGTTAATAGATCGCATTTCAATCCAATGTCCGAGAAGCATGATTAATACAAGAGTTGCCAACTCCCAGAAAATTTCTTCCCCATTGAATCCAAAAACAACTACCATACTATAGAAGTAAGCGACAGAAATCGCCATTGCTATTAATGTCATCATGCCTGGTTCTTTGTTTTTCAATTCATCGTAAGCGCCCTTAATGAATGGCCATCCCCCGTAGAAATAAACGAAAGTGGCCAACGCTGCCACAATATAACTATCTCCATTAAATTTCCAATCCACACCTATGAAATTTTGAATCATCGGAGATAGAAGTACAATTGGAATTGTGAATATCAGGATAATGAAGAATTTATTACGAAACTCTGTCACCATATGCGCATGATCGTGTCCGCTATGATTATGGGATTCGTGGCTCTTCTCATGGTTATGATGACTTTCTTCATGTTCAGCATGATTATAATTATCTTCTTTATTCATTTTTCTCCTCCTACATTATAATATGACTACAAATGTAATCGTTATTTTTCAAGCTGTTAATTTACTAAGTCTATTATAAAAAATATATGTGCAGAAACTATCCACTACATGTATTTAAAAACTAAGTAAGGATAAATTAACTATTGCTCTGATATTTAATATTGAATTAAAATGCAGATCTCACAACACTAGACAGCATTGTGGAATCTGCATTTAAAAAATTATTTAAGCTGTAAATCTGTCAAACAGGTACTGTCATTCTCAAAAGTTGAAAAATCGGACTCAACTGTTTTTCCATCGTAATTAATTTCTAAAGAGTAATTTTTATCTCTTGGCAGCCAAAAATCCAAGAAACCATTCTCAAGTGTAGTCAGCTTTTCATTAACGTAAACTTCTCCATCTTCATCTGTAATTTTTACATCCATTTCCTCATTCATCAACTCTCCTTGACAACCTGTTAAGCTATGAAATTCAAAGGGATGTGTATATGAGATGTATGGTGCAATGGATACAAAAAACTCATCGTCTGGCAAAGCGTAGACATTTTCTTCTCCATCATCCTGGACAATAAGTGTTTGATCATTAATAGAGGCTGATTCTACAATTTTACTGGCACTTAATTCTGACACCATTTCTTTAATATTTGATTCATTTGATACTGAGTCATTGCCACAACCTGCTAAAATAAATATTAAACCCAATAATGTTGGCATTAAATATTTTTTCATCAAAATTCCTCCTTAATATAGTTTTAACAATGATTTATTTTAATTATAACCCTTAAAAACCTCTAAAGTCTGGCTGTAGCTAGATAATAATCTGAGTCAAGCCATCAAAATAATGACAATAAATATTTAATCTTAGAATCTTCCTTGTTTTTTCATACTCTTATACCTCCAGTCGTTATTACTTTCATCTTGCACCTCATACATAGTTGGTTTTTATTATCGATTTTAGCTAATAAAAATTCCTCTCTAATAATTTAGTTTAAATCAAAATTTTAAAGAAACTGTGCATTTTATTAGTATTTAATGTGACATTTCAATTATGAATAAATTTAAATTCTATACTTAAATAATCCAGATAAATTTACTTGTGATTAGTTTCTTCATATTCGTACTCTACATCTAGTGATTTAACGTATACTTTTAATTCTTTAATTTTCTTCTAATATCTAGGAGTAATATTTACCTAAAAGATTATTAAAATCGATTTCGTTCATACTATATAAACGTTAATAAAATTACTAAAATTTAGAATGAATGAAAACGAACGAATCAAAGAACCCCTTCTATCGTATCTTCCATGGACTTATAAAATAAATGTGCGTGACTTTATTGAAAATAAGATCACGCACAACCATAAATAAAGAAGTACTATGCTCTTAATAAGAACATAGCACTCAATTTTATACTGATATATTTATATCACCTAAATTTTTAAGTGATATACATTTTGCATTTAAGATATATATTTTATTACTGACATAACTAATATTATTGAAGCATCGAATGAATCCCCATCGCTATTCAAAATTTTTATTTTTCTTTTTGTAGATAAATAGTCTGTTCCTTCATGTATAGCGATTTCTTTTTTATTATCATCAATCATACTGAATGGTTTTTTTGATTGCATATATGGTTTTTTAATTTTATATATGGAATTTTCATGCATAAATACATAGTGAGTTTCTGCATATTTCAAAGTTTGAGTAGTATTAGAATTTAAAATTAACTTTCCTATCTTTCTTTTATTTTCTTCGGTTAATATATATATATTCCAATTACGCTTATTCTCCTCTTTTTTTTTGTTCAATAATACTTACTTCAGTATTAAATATTTTTACTCTATAGGACATTTCTCCAAGTAATTGTCTTGTTATATTTGTAGCTGTTATATATCCAATTTTTTCTTCCATATTATATGAAATACTTTGTTTAAAAAATAATGGTATTAAAGGTGAATTTATAGTGTAATTCATAAAATATTCTCCTAAAAATCATATTTTTAAATAAAATAATATTGACGTTACTGAAAATAAATTGGTACATACTAAATTTTGAATTCAAAATATAAATCGTTTACTAAATATATAGTAGAAACTCAATACATAAAGTTCATTAAACCTATACAACAATAATATATTTATATAGATTATTATACTGACTAAATGAACTATAATATAAAATACAATTAAAAACGATTATTTTATTTATTATAAAAAAACTCCCCTAAACTTGGATGTTAATGTCCAAATTTAGGGAAGTAATTCAAATACTCACAGCTTTTATTTAAATAAATTATTTAGCTTCTTGGTATAATTCGTTTACTTTTTCCCAGTTAACAACATTCCAAATAGCACCTAAGTACTCTGGACGTCTGTTTTGGTATTTAAGGTAGTACGCATGTTCCCAAACGTCTACACCAAATACAGGTGTTTTACCTTCACTTAGTGGGTTATCTTGGTTAGGAGTTGATGTAATTTCTAAACCATCATTTCCTACAACTAACCATGCCCAACCAGATCCAAAACGACCTGCAGCTGCAGCTTCAAATTTTTCTTTGAATGAATCTACAGAACCGAATTTTTCTTCGATTGCTTCTTTAAGTTCAGCAGGAATATCTTTTTGTTCTGGAGTTAATAGTTGCCAGAATAATGAGTGGTTATAGTGTCCGCCACCGTTGTTTCTTACAGCAGTTTTCACATCTTCAGGTAATGAGTCAACTTCTTTTACTAACTCTTCAAGGGACTTACCTTCTAAATCAGTACCTTCAACTGCTTTGTTTAAGTTTGTAACATAAGTGTTGTGGTGTTTAGAATGGTGAATCTCCATTGTTTCCTTGTCGATTGTTGGTTCTAATGCATCATATGCATATTCTAACTCTGGTAATTCAAATGCCATAACTAAAATCTCCTCCTAATGATGTTTACAATCCAAATATATCAAATTAAGTGCTACAATAAAAGGTATATACGTCATGTAGACACTAAATCAGACTAACGTCTGACTATTAACATAAATGGATGTGTGAGTATGAATTATTTTACTTATTTCAAACGTTTAGTAAAGTTTGAAAAGTATCCTCTATTTAGAACAGTACCCTTTAAGTACTTACTATTAAACATTTTAATTATAGGAATATTATTATCTATTCCAAATATGTTATCTTTCGTTAACACAAATCAATTTGCATCAACTTTAGATGAAGTAAAAGATGACATTCCAAAATTTGAAATTGTCAATTATGAATATTCCGGTGGTGAAGCAACACTCGACTCATCAAAAGGTAAAATTATTTTTACAAACGATGAAGTAAATACGAAAGATGCGTTTATATCTTTTCAAAAGCAAGGAATAGAAATTCAAAATATGACTGAAGACTATTTATCATATTCAAGTTTTGATAAATTTAAAAATGATCAAGAACTTAAAAATTATATTGATACGCATAAAAATAGTGCCACATTCTTTTTCGTCGTTTATTCAATCATCCAAATTATCGTCATGTCAGCATTTGTATTTACAATATTGTTATTACTCTCATTTATATTAAATAAAGTTGCTGAAATTAAAAATAAGCGTACTGATTATATGAACTGGTTTAAGATCATTTCATATTCTTTTGTTATCCCTTCGGTAATATTTGCAGTGATTGAGTTTGTGACACATAGAGAGTTTTGGTGGGTTTACGTATTCGTCATTATCTTTTTAACTTATTATTATAAGAAGTTACCTGAACTTAAGAAAAAGAGAAAACCATCAATATAGACCGTTGACCATTACATCGACGGCAATTTATTGTATAATTAAAATTACGAAAAAATAATATTATTGTTTCAAGGAGATATATTAAATGTCAGAAATTACACATCGTAAAAACACTCGTCCTGTTCGAGTTGGCGATTTAGTGATTGGTGGCTCTGATGAGATCATCATTCAAAGTATGACAACGACTAAAACGCACGACGTTGAAGCGACAGTTGCTGAAATTAAGCGTTTAGAAGAAGCGGGTTGTCAAATCGTTCGAGTGGCTTGTCCTCGTGAAGAAGACGCACTCGCAATTAAAGAAATTAAAAAACAAATTAACATTCCATTAGTCGTCGATATTCACTTCGACTATAGACTTGCATTACTCGCAATTGAAGGTGGTGCGGATAAAATCCGTATTAACCCTGGTAACATCGGTAAACGTGAGCGTGTTGAAGCGGTCGTTAACGCATGTAAAGAAAAAGGAATTCCAATTCGTATCGGAGTAAACGCAGGAAGTTTAGAACGTCATATTATTGAAAAATATGGATATCCAACTGCGGATGGTATGTTAGAGAGTGCATTACATCATATTAAAATCTTAGAAGATCTAGATTTCCACGATATTATCGTATCTATGAAAGCTTCAGACGTACACCTTGCGATTGAAGCATACGAAAAAGCTTCTAAAGCATTTGACTACCCACTACACATCGGTATTACTGAAAGTGGTACCCTATTTGCTGGGACAGTTAAAAGTGCTGCAGGACTCGGTGTATTAATCGATAAAGGTATCGGTAACACAATGAGAATTTCACTATCTGCAGATCCAGTTGAAGAAGTAAAAGTTCAAAAAGAACTATTAAAAACATTTGGACTTGCCTCAAACGCTGCCACACTCATTGCTTGCCCAACATGTGGACGTATCGAAATCGATTTAATTGCAATCGCAAACGAAGTTGAAGAATACATTCAAAATATCAATGCACCAATTAAAGTTGCTGTGCTTGGATGTGCAGTAAACGGTCCAGGAGAAGCGCGTGAAGCAGACATCGGAATTGCAGGTGCTCGTGGTGAAGGTTTACTATTTATGCATGGTAAAACTGTCAGAAAAGTACCTGAAGAAACGATGGTCGATGAACTGAAAAAAGAAATCGATATTTTAGCAGAAGCACATTACGAAAAGGAAAGAAAACGTAAAGAAGAGCTATTAAAAAATAAATAAACAAAACAAAAGACGCTTGAGAAATTTTGATGTGCTACCCAAAAGTTGGACTTTGGGAATTAAGCAGATTGTAAGGTATGTTTCCTGAATTCTTCAGGAGACATGCCTTTTAATTTTAGCTTAATTCTATCTTTATTATAGTATCTAATATATTCATGTACTGCGATTTCTAATGCTTCATATGTTTTGAAGACTTCTCCTTAAAACATTTCCTGCTTTAATAAGCCAAAGAAGTTCTCCATCGGTGAATTATCTAAACAGTTTCCTTTACGTGACATACTCATTGTTGCACCAAATTCTGTTATGGTATTTCCCCAACTACTATGCTGATAATGAAATCCTTGATCCGAGTGAACAACTAATTGGTTTAGATTGTGATGGTGTTCCTCAAGTGCTTTATTTAAAGGATTTAGAGCGATTGCTAGGTTTGGTGAACGACTTAATTGATAAGCAATCACTTCAGAGTTATAACAATCCATAATTGTTGATAGATATAATTTCTTGCCTTTGATAGGTAACGCAAACTCTGTGACATCTGTCACCCATAGTTGATTAAATGTTTTCGGCTTAAAGTTACGCTTTACCTTATTTGGAGCGACTGTTCCAACTTGTCCTTTATATGAACTGTAACGCGTCCTCGATTTGTTTTTGAATTTTTGACATAGTAAATTATAGGTCTTCATAATGCGTAACAAGCGCTTATGATTCACCACAATTTGTTCTCTGTTTTCGAGTATCGCTTTGATTCTTCTGTAACCATATCTACCTTTATGTCTTGAGACTATCTTTCTAATTTTTTCTACTAGCCATCGATCTTTTTGTTTCTGATCATCCATATGTTTTATCCAGTAGTAATATACAGACTTTGGTAGCTTCAACACTGTTAAAATCTCTTTTAGTGTATAAGTCGTTTCTTGCCTTACCTCAAGCGCTACTTTCGTTTTTTGTCTGTTGGATCTGTCGGTAAGGCGTTTAACTTTTTTAGAATGATATTTTCCAGTTCTTTCATTCTGAGTTCTTCTCTTAGACGTTCTAACTCTTCGCGTTCTGTTTCATTCAAAGGTTCACTCTTCGATACTTGTTTTTGGTTATTTTCTTTCTTAGACATATGTTTTATTGGTCTCCCTTGTTTGCCCTCTAGAGCAGCTGGACCACCTTCTTGGATCTTGCGATGCCAGTTAGTGATTGTTGAAAAATGCTTGATACCAAAGTATTCCGCTGTTTCTCTATAGGATAATTGATTTTCTTCTCTATATTTTAAAACAGCTCGCTTAAATTCACTAGTATATTGAGTATTACTTAGAGATTTAGTGAGGCCCTGATAGCCATATGTGTTATATTGTTTTACCCAATTTTCAACAAGCGATCTAGCCACATTATGCTTTTCACCTAAAAATTTATATCCTCCTGCTCCATTTAAATATTCATTAACTACTTTTACCTTAAATTCAAAGCTATGCTTTTTATACTTCATACAAAAACACCCCTAAAGTTGGATTTTCATGTCCAACTTTAGGGGTGCAGCTCATTTCTCAAGCGTCTTTAACTATTTAAAATTTACTCCACGACTATATTTATTAGTCGCATCCCACAATAGAAACTCATTCACACCGTGATCGTTTAATGCTTTTACTTGAGCTTCTACTTCTTCTTTATTATATTGTATAAAGTTTCCAGCACCTAAGTAACTTGCTGTGAAGTCTTGTAACCATGGTCTAGAAACTGGTGGGTTTTCAAGTGTATTAAACACTTCTTTTTCAACTTCTATATAACCATCGATTACTTTATATGGCTCGGTATCTGGAGCGAGTACATCAAAATAACCTTCACTCCAGTGACTCGGGTAAATCATCGCTGACATAACGTCCGCTGCTTCAGCTAATTGTCCAAAGTTTTGTCCAATCCCTGGTGCTTCTCCTTCAATTGCAGCATAACCAAATAAATCTACACTTACATCTACATTATATTGCTTTAGGTGTTCATGCGCATAATTGACGAAGTCTAGTATTGCAGATACACGGTCGTTTTTATCGTATGATCCGCTATCAAAAGCAAGTTCGTTACTGTAAGTTTCAAATCCTTCGGGGAATCTTACATAGTCAAACTGAATGTCTTTAAACCCAGCTTTTGCTGCTGCAACGGCAACATCTAAATTATAATCCCATACTTCTTTTAAAAATGGATTTATAAAACTTTCACCGTTTCCGTTTTTCCATAAAGTACCATCAGATTTTTTAAATGACCATTCTGGCTTTTCTTCAGCGAGTAATGTGTCTTTAAAAGTTACGATACGAGCGATTGGATATATATTGTTTTCTTCAAGCTTTTTAAGTACCGCTTCAGCGTCATAATAATTAAATGTAAAGTTTGAAATTAATTCATTTCCTGTATCAATATCAAACATAATATCACCATAATCGCCTTTTACGTCAATAACGACTGAGTTTAAACCAGATTCATTCATAAATCCTATTAATTCATCTAGCTGCGCTCCTCCAGCATTATAACCAGATACATAAATACCTTTTACCCCGTCTTCTGGGTATGGAATGTTAATATCAGGTACAAATGCTAATCGTTCTGGGAAACTATTTTCCATAGTGATATTTTCAACCGTTAAGTTAGTCATATCTTCTAAGTTATCTTTTAATGACTCGTCTTTAGTTGCTATGATCTTATTTAAATTATTATGTGAAGTAATGAGTTTAGATAGATTTTTATTTAACTCGCTTATAATATCATTATTTTCTTTAATGTATAGTGAAGCTTCTTTAAAAGTAGCTTCATCTTCTTTTAAAGTGTTAAACATATTTTTTTGTTTATTATTTAAATGATCGACATCTTTTAAATAGCCTTTTAAAAGATTCACGTGATCTGTTAAGCTTTCATGAAGTTGCTTGAAATTATTAACATTATCTTCGTCGAGCTTTTCAGTATTTACTTTGTCTAACTTTTCTAATGACTTTTCATAGTCTTCAAAATCTTTTTCTATGTCTTCGTATTTACTCTCTTGATCTTTTAATAATTCAAGACCTTCATGCTTTTTTTGCTGAAATTCTTTTTCAGAAGAAGAAACTTCTTTTAATTTGTTAGAAATATTATTTTCTAACTGTGAAATCTCTTCAATATTATCTTTTAAAGATTGATTGTACTCAGTAACATTTTTTGTTTCTTTATTTAATGTGCCTTCAGCACTGCAGGAAGCAAGAAAAATACATAGAAGTGGTATTAAAAAATACCATTTATTTCTCATGAATTGTATCATCCTTTCTGACATTTTGAACAGAGGCCATATAGCTCTATTTTGTGACTATTAATTTTAGCGCCTGGTATTTCTTTTTGCCATGTTTCTACTGGGCAATAATGAATAATTTTTACCATACCACAATTTTCACAAATAAAATGATGGTGATGATGGTCACTACAAGAAATCATATAATGCTTCTCACCATTAAATGTCGTTTCTTCTAGGACATTGATTTCATATAGTGTATATAAGTTTCTATATATCGTATCATAACTAATTCCTTCATAAATCTCAGCCATTTTATCATAAACATATTTTGCACTTACATAATTTTCATTTTCTAAAAAGATGTCGAGTAATGACAGTCTTTGCTTAGTTAACTTTAAATTATTTTCCTTTAATATTGATTTAACTTCTTCTTTATCAATAGTATGATTATGCATTCATCTTCACTCCAATTCGATTGACGACAAATGTCATCGCTAAAATAAATATCGCAACTAATACGATCATTCCACCTGGAGCAATATCTAAATAAAATCCTATCACTAGACCAATAAGTACAGATATTTCACCAAAAATAATACTCACTAGAATTAATGTTTTAAAACTTGAAGTTATTCTCATAGCTGCTGCGACAGGTAGAGTCATCATAGCACTTACTAATAACGTACCGACAATTCTCATTGATGCACTAATGACTAAAGCAACTAACACAATAAAAATAAAATGAATCACACCGCTAATCTTCATAACTTCACTATATTCTTCATCAAATGACAGTAAAAACATTTCCTTATATAGTAATACAACGAATGAAACCACGATAACTCCAATAATACTAATTAAAATTAAATCGTTTCTCGTCACGGCACTAATACTACCAAATAGGTATCCAAATAAGTCTTGATTAAATCCATTAGATAACGATAAAAAAACTACAGACAATGCAATACCGAGACTCATAATAATTGGTATTGAAATCTCTGAAAAGTGTTTATATACTGTACGCATTTTTTCAATACTTAAAGCACCGACGATTGAAAATAGGACTGCTGTGATTAATGGATTAATTAAAAATCCAGTGATACTTGTTATATAAACACCGAAAGTTATTCCACCAAGGGAGATATGAGATAGTGCATCGGCGATTAAACTTAGCCTTCTTACGACAATAAATGTACCAAGTAACGGTGCAATTAATCCGACAATAATCCCACTAATAAAAGAATATCTCATAAATTCATAATTTTGTAATGCATCAATTAACATGTGGCACCTCACAACAGCTTCTATCGTGGTCATGACTCACGAGTTGAATTGGAAATCCATAAACTTTAGAGAGTTGTGCTTCATCTAAATTACGAAATTCTTGATTCGTACCGTGGAAATGTAAATGCTCATTCAGACAAGCTACAGTATCTGCTTGATCAATAACAACACCTATATCATGTGTGACAAGAAGGATTGTCGTACCCTCTTCTTTTAAAAGTGTTAATACTTCATAGAAGCTATTAATATTTCTTGCATCAATTCCTTCAGTCGGCTCGTCTAACACGAGAATTTCTGGATTATTAATTAATGCTCTCGCAATAAACACACGCTGTGTTTGACCACCTGATAAACTTGCGATATTTTTGTTTTTTAAATCTTTAATATCTAATAAATTTAAAACATAATCTAATGCTTCATAGTCTTCCTTATTAAATCTTTTAAATAATCCACGTTTTTTGGTTAAGCCACTTAATACAACTTCTTTAACAGTTGCTGGGAAACCTTTTGCAAATGAAGCAGCTTTTTGTGACACGTAGCCGACTTTCGTCTCTCTATTTTTTCGACTGGCAGGCTTACCGTTTATGAGTATTTCACCTTCTTGTAGCTTTTTAATTCCCAATATCAACTTTAATAATGTTGATTTACCAGAGCCATTTGGTCCAACAATCGCCATAAATTCACCTCTATCAATTTTTAGATTGATATTTTGTAAAGCGACTGTAGTTTCCATTTTTTCATAATATTTATAGCTAACATCTTTAATTTCAAATATTGGTGCTGTCATGTTTTCACCTTCACTTTCTATCACTTCAATTGTTCTATTTTACCGTAACCATTACGAATTGTAAAATAAAAGAGCACTATTACAAGTGCTCTTTATAACTTACTGCTTAATATTTGGATTAATTTTTTCAAGTAATTCAGGGTCGAATTGACCACTTTTAATCATTTCGATTTCATGTTTGTATGGGGGCTGTTTATCTTTTTTGTCAAGCCCAACAAAAGGTGTTTCTAAAATTTTTGGTAAATCTTTAAATTCTTCATGGTTAACGATGTATTGTAACGCATCAAAACCGATATGACCAAACCCATAGTTTTCGTGCCTATCTTTTTTTGCACCGACTTCGTTTTTAGAATCATTTATGTGAAGCACTTTAATGCGGTCGATACCAATTGTTTTGTCAAAGTCATTTAAGACACCGTCAAAATCATTTTTAATGTCATATCCAGAATCATGAACATGACAAGTATCAAATGTGACACTTAAACGTTCGTTATGTGTCACACCGTCTATTATTCTTGCGATTTCTTCAAAGTTACGACCAATTTCAGTTCCTTTACCTGCCATTGTTTCTAAAGCAATTTGAACATCGTGTTTTTCTTCTAAGACAATGTTTAAGCCTTTAATAATCGATTCAATACCTGCATCTACTCCAGCACCAACATGTGCGCCTGGATGTAGTACGATTTGATTAGAACCAATTGCTTCAGTACGTGCGATTTCATTAATTAAAAAATCAACACCCAGGTCAAACACACCTTCACGTGTCGTGTTTCCTATGTTAATAATGTATGGTGCATGAACGACGATATCTTTCATTCCATATTCTTTAATCAATGATTGTCCTTTTTCAATATTTAATTCTTCAATAGGTTTTCTTCTCGTATTTTGAGGTGCACCGGTATAGATCATAAATGTATTTTCTCCATATGAATGTGCTGTTTCTACGGCACCCTCTAACATTTTTTTACCATTCATCGGAACATGTGAACCAATCAACATATTATCTTACCTCTTTTTACTTTTTCTTTTTTGATTTTGTGCATATTGCTTACGCTTATCACGCTTTAGTTTTTCTAAGTCTTGTTTCATCTTTTTCTTATAACCAGGTTTAACTTTTTTTGGCTTTCTTACTTTATAAGATAAATCTTCATCGAGTTGTACTTCTTTTTTACGTCTCTCTGAGCGTTTTTTACGATCTTTAATTTCTCGTAATTCACCTCGTATTAAATCTTCATGTTTAAATTTATAGCCTTTACTTTCAATTTGGTCGAGGAGGTCTGTTTCGTTCGGTTCATATAAAGTAATTGCAACCCCACTATATTCACCACGACCGACACGACCAACCCTATGAGTAAAGAACTCAATTTCTCTTGGGATGTCGTAGTTAATTACGTGACTTGCACCGTCAAAGTCTAAACCTCTAGCTGCAAGGTCACTCGCGACAACCCACATATATTCTAAATTGTGAATTTGGTTAATGACTTGTTTACGTTCCCTCGGTTTTAATCCCCCGTGGAATATACCGACATTTACACCATTTTGTGCTAGGTATTCGTACAACTCATCTGCTCTTTCACGACTATTTGCGAATATAAAACCTAAGTAAGGCGTAATGTTTTGTGTAATATCAAGTACTTTTGACATTTTATTATCACTACGTACTGGAATTAAGCTATAGTGAATATTCGCTTTTTGCTTTGTGTTATCAATGACAAGCACTTCAGTATGTGTTAAATATTTCTGTAAAAAGTGTTGCAAATCGTTTGGGATTGTTGCAGAGAAAACTAAAAATTGTGCAGACGAATCTATAGCATTTGATATTTTATCGATTGTTTCTAAAAATCCTAAATCAATACTTAAATCCGCTTCATCTATAACTAAAGAGCTCGCTTCTGATACTTTTAAATTTGATGAGTGAATTAGTTCTAATATACGGTTTGGTGTACCAATTACTATGTGCGGACTGTTTTCTGCACGTGTTTGGTCTCTTTCAAAATCTTTTCCACCGATAAAAAGCTTTGCTTCAATTTCAGGAAAAGTCTTTAAGACCTCTGACGCCATATTATATAATTGGCGCGCGAGTTCGCGTGTTGGCGCGATAATTATTGACTGAACTTTTTTATCTTCTGGATGAATATTATTAATTATCGGTAATAAAAATGCGTGACTTTTACCACTACCTGTTGAACTTTGAACAATAACATTATTTCCTTTTAAGATTTTTGGTATTACTCGTTCCTGTACTAAAGTTGGGTGTGTAAAGTGTATATTTTCAACCGCTTTTAGCATTTCTTCTTTAAAATCAAATCGCTTAAATGCATTCATGTTCTCACCTATTTCTATTTTAGCTCGGTCTATATTATACATGAACATGGATGATTAAGATAGCTTAAGTGATTCATTTGAAATCACATTATAATGATATATAATCAGTACAGAGGAGGCATCTTAATGGATATTATAAAAATTGCGCCACGTGGATATTGTTACGGTGTTGTTGATGCGATGGTAATTGCTAAAAACGCATCACTAGATCAGTCATTACCTAGACCCATTTATATTTTAGGAATGATCGTTCATAACAAACACGTAACAGATGCATTTGAAGATGAAGGTATCATCACATTAGATGGTGAAAACCGCTTAGAAATATTAGAACAAATTGAAGAAGGAACAGTTATTTTTACTGCTCACGGTGTCTCACCTGAAGTAAAAAAACGCGCGCGTGAGAAAGGTCTCACTTGTATAGATGCAACATGCCCTGATGTTCAATTTACTCATGACCTTATAGAAAATAAAACTGAAGAAGGCTATGAAGTTATTTACATCGGTAAAAAAGGGCACCCAGAACCTGAGGGCGCTGTTGGAGTTTCACCTGACAAAGTTCACTTAATTGAAACTGAAGAAGAAGTTAAACATCTTCCGGAACGTTTACAAGATAAAAAACTCATCGTAACAAACCAAACAACGATGAGTCAGTGGGACGTGCAACATATTATGGATGCATTGAAATTAGAATTCCCACACATCGAAGTCCATAGAGAAATTTGTATGGCAACTCAAGTTCGACAAGAAGCAGTTGCTGAGCAAGCAAAAGAAGCTGATCTATTAATCGTTGTAGGTGACCCAAAAAGTAACAACTCAAATAGACTTGCCCAAGTATCAAAAGAAATCGCTCATACGAATGCTTACCGAATCTCATCACTTAGTGAGTTAAAATTAGAGTGGCTTCACGGTATAGAGTCAGTCGCGATTACTGCAGGTGCTTCAACACCAACACAAATCGTTAAAGAAGTGATTGACTACTTTACAAACTATGATCCTGAAAACCCACAACAACCAGTTTCAACAGTACCAAAAGAAAAGATTTTACCGAATATAAAAAATCCAAAACCTGTTAAGATTTTGAAATAAAAAAAGCGACTGATATTAATCAGTCGCTTTTTTAAATAAATACAATGATAAGATTGACAATCATAAATACAAATACAGCAGGAATGACAATATTACCGACACGTTTATTCACAATTTCTTTTGCTTCATCTTTATGCTTTTCTTTTATATTTTTTTCAATAATAAAACTAAAAATCGCAAAAATAATTGCCATTACTATGTAACTAATAAAATGATCTGTAAATGCAACAGTAAATATAGCAATTGGTATTAAGAACATTAAAGTTACACCGTACTTCTCTCCAAATGCCTCCAAAAAATCACCTTCCATTGAGACTAATTACCTCACTATATAATATATCATTTTTTATTAATTTAATTAAATCATTGATTTATTCACAAAATATTCTGTATACTTAACAACAAATAGACTTAAGAGGTGATTAATTTGCGTAAAACAAGTAATGAGAAGAAACAAGGCTTTCAAATGCCCCATATCTATGTCATTTTATTTCTAATTATTTTTCTTGCAGCACTCGCATCGTATATTATACCTGCTGGAGAATTTGACCGTGAAGAAGTAAACGGTATCAATGTAATAATCGCAGATACATTCCATTATATTGAGCAAGCACCAGTAACTTTTATGGAATTTATGACAGCGATTCCAAGAGGTATTGAAGAAACAGTAATTATTATCTTTGGTATTTTAGCCATTGGTGCGATGTTTGGTGTAATTGAGAAAGCGGGAATTATCGACATGATTCTAAACTTCTTAATTAAGACGTTTGGAAATAAAGGATTACTTATTATTCCAGTAATTTCTTTTACGCTTGCACTATTCGTTGCAATGACAGGGATGATTGAAGCGTCTCTAATATTCTTACCAGCATTGCTACCCCTATTTTTAAAATTTGGGTATGATCGTATTGCATCTACAGCTATTATATTAATTTCAACGGTTGTTGGTTTTGCCTGTGGTTTAACAACTGCAGCAAACGTCGGTACTGCACATACAATTGCTGAACTACCTTTATTCTCAGGTTTATGGTATCGTGCGATTGCATTAGTCATTATGCTAACGGTTGGTATCATCTTTGTAAGTAGGTATATTAAAAAAGTACAAAAAAATCCAGAAGCATCTCTTGTTACAGACGACGTTGATGATAGTGAATTCGTAAAAGAAGAGATTAAATATCCAAAGTCAGAAACAAGAACAATGATTGCAACATTTGTATTAGTCATTTTACTTGTATTAATGGCATTCTTGATCTTCCAATATAAATGGTACTTCTTAGAATTAGGTGGTTACTATATCTTTTCTGGTATTGTGATTGGATTAATTGCCGGATTAAAGCCATCTAAAATTGCTGAATACATGAATGATGGTATGCGTATGATTTTACTTGGCGCATTTATTGTTGGGGTGGCGCGTGCAATCTCAGTCGTATTAGCAGATGGTATGATTATGGATACAATTGTCTACGGTCTAAGTAAAATCGTAGTCGTTCTACCTGAAACAGTAGTTCCAGTAGCAATGATGATCGTACAAGCATTAATCAACTTCTTAATCCCGTCAGGTAGTGGTCAAGCAGCTGCAACGATGCCAATCATTATTGGAATTGTTGACTTAACAGAAATGACTAGACAAACAGCAGTACTTGCATTCCTATTTGGTGACGGATTCTCAAACATTTTCTACCCGACATCTGGATACTTCATGGCGGCATTAGCAATCGCAAAAATTAAATATACAGATTGGATCAAATTCATTTGGCCGTTACTTCTTATTTGGTATACAATCGCTGCGGTATTACTCGTCATTGCGTACTTTATCAACTATGGTCCAATGTAATAGATACATTAAAAAAACGTAGATGTCTATCAACATCTACGTTTTTATATGGAGATTTATTTTTCGTTAAATTAAATTTTATTAGTTAACGTAAACACTCGTTTCGTTTACGTATTATTACTATTTTAATATAAATCATGTTTATGTAAATACACTTAGTCATTCGTTTACGCAATTACTGTAATCATTAATAAAATAAAGCACCCTTTAACGCAAATCGTATTTGCGTTAAAGAATGCTTAAAATATAATTCAAGACATCAATATATTATTTTACATAAATGGATTTGTATTCACTTTTGTAGCAACTACTTTTAAATCTAACTGCTCAATCAGTAAATCTTTTAAACCTTCGATCATCATATACTCTAAATAATGGCCGGCATCAATTAAATTATACCCTTCTTCTTTAGCATCGAATGCTTCATGGTATTTAATATCTCCAGTAATTAGACAGTCTGCTTGTTTTCTTGCTTCAGAGATAAAGCTCGCACCGCTTCCGCCGATTATTGCCACACGCGTCATTTTTCCGTCATTACCTTTAACGACATTAACGACAGGAGATTTTGATTGATTACGTACAACTTCAACTAAATCATCCATCGTTCCATTAAATTCAGCAACGACACCGAGCCCTTTACTTGTAGGTTTCGTAATTTTAAATACATCATATGCTGGTTCTTCATATGGATGAGCTTCAATCATATTTAATATTTTTTCTCTACTTCCATCGAAGATTGACTCAATGATAACTTCGTCTACGTATTCTAATTCGTTATTTGTTCCAATTGTCGGATTCGCTTGTTCGTTTGGTTTAAATTGACCTTGAACATCATATTCAAAGAAACATTCACTATAGTCCCCTTGATTTCCAAATCCAATTTGATTTAACTGCTTTTTAAAATCTTCTTTATCTTCTTTAGGAATATTTACTCTTAATTTATAAGATATTTCATCATGTCTAATTAAAGGCGATACGGCTTTTAGCCCAAGATTTTTTGCAATAATACTACTGACACCATTACTTTGATGGTCTAAATTCGTATGCATTGCAATTAAATTTAAATCGTTTTTAATTAATGTTTTAATAATATCTGAGTGATAACTATCATCAAGTTTTGAAATTTTAGGGAAGATAATCGGATGGTGCGCGATAATTGTATTTACATCATTATCTATTGCATCTTCAATCACTTCTAAATTACAATCTAAAGTCGTCATTACACCTGTCACTTCGTTTTTGTTAGATCCTACTAGTAAGCCAACATTATCCCAGTCTTCAGCATCATTAAATGGTGCAATATTATTAAGCTTTTCTACTAACTGTTTAATATTCATTATTAATCACCTGACTTATTAAATTAATTTCATCAGTAATTTCTTTTAACTTATGGTTCGTTTTACCTGACGCTTCGATTTGTTTTTTAATATGTTCTAGATGAGATTTATCTTTCTTTAATTTTAATAAAAATAAATCTGTACGTTCACTTAAATTTACTGGACCAAATTTATATTCTAAATCTGTATAATCTTTTCTACCATAATCAAAAACCATTAATTCATAGAATTTGTCATTATAGTAATTAATTTCTTCTTGTACAATAGAATACCCTTCGTTAGTCATTTGTCTTCTGACGGACTCACCATATATATTTGAGCTAATGACAAAGCGTGGTGTATTGTTTAAGTACTTTACTCCGTCTTTAATAATCGATGCGATTAATGGTCCACCCATACCACATATTGTAATTGTATCAAACTTTTCAGAGTCTTTAATGACACTTAGTCCAGAGCCAAGCCTAACTTCAATCACGTCTTCTAAATTATGACCTTTAATATTAGAAATAGAATTTTCATAAGGCCCTTTAACGATTTCGCCTGCGACTGCTGACTCTATTTGGTTATTGTTAATTAAATAAATTGGCAAATATGCATGATCACTACCAACATCTAATAATTTAGTTCCTACTACATATTTACTAACTGCTTCTAATCTCAAATCTATCATTATTTTCACCTATTTTAGAAATAAAAAACTCCTACACTAATATATGTAGGAGTTTAAATTCATTATTAATTATTCTGTAAAGAATTGATACATAGCAGAGATTTCTTCATCTGAAATTTGATCTTCAGAGTGTGCTGGCATTGAAGTACCATCAATACCATTTCTTACGTCGTCATGGAAAGTATCTTCGTCTAAGCTAGTTCCAGCTAAAGCAGGACCCATACCGCCTGAGAAGTCTTGACCGTGACATGAAGCACAGTTATCTTTTGCAATTGCTTCACCATCTACGTCTCCAGATGACGCGCTTTCTTGCTCTTCACTTCCGTTGTCAGCTGTTTCACTGCTACCATCATCCGTTGCGCCGTATGAAGATAGTAAGAAAACAAGTCCAACACCTAAGAAGATGATTAATAAGAATGGGATAATTGGATTCTTATTCATTAAATTGCCCTCCCCTTTTAATTAGCATATTCTTATTCAATTGTATACTAATTGCAAATAAATTCCAACGAGTTTTTGTAGTAAATATACACTTTGTTCACAATTAATCCATAAAATCTTTTAGTTTCTTTGATCGTGACGGATGACGAAGCTTTCTTAAAGCTTTGGCTTCTATTTGTCTAATACGTTCACGTGTTACACCAAATACTTTTCCAACTTCTTCAAGTGTACGTGTACGTCCATCATCTAATCCAAAACGTAAGCGAAGCACATTCTCTTCACGGTCTGTAAGTGTATCTAAAACGTCTTCTAGTTGATCTTTAAGCATTTCATATGCCGCGTGATCCGAAGGACTTTGTGCTTCAATATCTTCAATAAAGTCACCTAGGTGAGAGTCATCTTCTTCCCCAATTGGTGTTTCTAATGATACTGGTTCTTGTGAAATTTTAAGAATTTCTCTTACTCTGTCTGCTGGGATATCCATTTCCTCACCGATTTCTTCAGGTGTAGGTTCACGGCCTAAGTCTTGAAGTAATTGTCTTTGGATACGTATTAATTTATTAATTGTTTCAACCATATGAACTGGTATACGAATCGTTCTCGCTTGGTCAGCTATAGCACGTGTTATTGCTTGACGTATCCACCATGTTGCATAAGTTGAGAATTTAAATCCTTTTGTAAAGTCAAATTTCTCTACTGCTTTAATAAGTCCCATATTACCTTCTTGAATAAGGTCTAGGAATAACATACCACGACCAACGTAACGTTTTGCGATACTTACAACTAAACGTAAATTCGCTTCCGCGAGTTTATTTTTTGCTTCGAGATCACCTTGTTCAATTCTTTTAGCTAATTCGACCTCTTCTTGAGCTGTTAGTAAATCAACACGACCAATTTCTTTTAAATACATACGTACTGGGTCATTAATTTTAATACCAACAGGCGCTGACATATCACGAACATCTAATTTTTCGTCTTTATCATCTGCATCTTTTTCGTTTACTAGTTCAATTTCAGCCGTATGGATTTGTTCAAAGAACTCATCCATTGCATCTGAATCTAAGTCAAAATTTTGTAGCTTATCGGCAATTTCTTCATGCGATAATTCTCCCGATTGCTTACCTTTTTCAAGTAGATAACTTTTAACAGACTCAATATTCGTCATGTCAATCTCATTTTCATCTATTAATGTTGTCTTTTTATTGGACATTGAAATCCCCCTATAATTATTTTGACTTTGGAGATTTTTGTAGTTCTATTAGCTGACTAAATAGTTCTAATGCTCGTGTATCATCTCCAATGAGTTCCGCTTGCTCAATTTCTTTGATTAGCTTATTTTTTTCTCCACTACTTGAACTCATACCACTTATTGCATTCACGTAATCATTTAATTCACTTTCTCCTAATATAGGTAAGTCAGTGTCTAATATACGCTCTAAATTACTTAATTGTTCATGGTCAATATAGGATAAAAACATTTGCTTATCAAATGTATCGAATTCGCTAAAATACTCCACTAAGTTCTTAATTATACCATAATAACCTTCAGTTTGAAATAATTCAGAGTCTAATTTACTTTTAAATGTTTCAAGTGCTGATTTATCATTGATAAATGTATGAATAATATGTCTTTCTTTAAATTCTCTTGACGTAACATTTAAAATTGACGGTCGATGAAATGTTTCTTTTTGCCTTCTGACTTCTTTTCTTTTTGGTAGCTGTCGTTTAATTAAGTCAGCTTCAATTTCGTATAAATCAGAAAGCCCTCTTAAAATTCTACTTTCTTCAACTTCATTTTGAACATATTTAAGTAATTGAATTGAACGGTTTAAATTTTCAGTGAACATTAAATCATTGTCTTTAGAATCTTTAAGTTTTTCTTTTGCGTCATATAAAATAAAATGATCTCTATTTTCTTTAATATAATTTTCGAATGATTCACTGCCGTATTTTTCAATATACTCATCTGGGTCCATACCACTAGGGAGTGAAATGACATATGGGTTTGCTTGCATTTCTAATATCTTTTCACCAACTGAAGTTGTTGCATTTTTACCTGCTTTATCTCCATCAAACATCAGTGTGATGTTTTGAGTGACTCTTTTAAGAATTTCAATTTGCTCTTTAGACACACTTGTCCCCATTGTTCCAACAACGTTTTTAATATTCGTGCCTTTTACTTTTAAAACATCCATATGACCTTCCATCATAATAACTTCTTTACGGTCTTGTATAACTTTATAAGAATCTGATAAGTTAAAAATTAAACGACTTTTATGGAATATATCAGTTTCGGGTGAGTTTAAATATTTTGGGTGATCATCACCTAAAGCACGTGCAGTAAATGCAACATATCTCCCTTTATGATTTTTAATTGGAATCATAATTCTATTTCTAAACCGGTCGAAGTATTGAAAAGTCTCTTCATTTCTAGCAACAAGTCCTGCTTGGTACATCATTTCTTTTGAGTATCCTAATTTTTCTAAAACTTTTATTGTACCGTCAGACATATTCGGTGAGAGTCCAATTTTTTCACGTTTAATTTGTTCTAGTGTAAATCCACGATCGAGTAAATAATTTAATGCCGTTTCGCCTTCTTTTGTTTCTGTTAAAATTTCATGATATAAATCAACGAGATGTTCATGCATTTTAATTAATTGTAAATCTTTGGAGTTTATACTTTCTTGTTTATATTTTATTTTTAAACCTGCACGATTTCCTAAATCTCTTAACGCTTCACTAAACGATAAGTTCTCCATTTCTTTATAAAAATCAATAACAGATCCACTAGCTTGGCAACCAAAACAATAATAAAAACCCTTTTCTTTATTTACGTTAAATGAAGGGGTGTTTTCATTATGAAATGGACAAAGCCCTAAATAATTACTTCCTCTTTTTTCTAGGTCGACATATTCAGAAATTAAGTCAACGATATCAACGGATTCTTTTACTTGCTCGGTAACTGACTGATTCGCCACTTAACACACCTCTATAAATTCATGATACGAATAATTTCGCTCGCAGTTTCTTCAATTGCTTTATTTGTCACGTTAATTGTTCGGCATCCAATTTTTTCAATCGTGTCTTCAAAATACTCTAGTTCTTCTACAATACGTTCATTTTGTCCATACGTTGCATTTTCAAATAATCCAAGTTGTTGAAGTCTTTGCTTTCGAATTTTAAATAAAACGTCAGAATCTATTTTTAAACCGATGCATTTAGTTGAATCAATTTCAAATAATTCTACAGGTAAATTTACCTCTGGTACTAACGCAATATTTACAACTTTATATCCTCTATATGCTAAAAATTGTGACAGTGGGGTTTTTGACGTCCTTGAAACTCCAATCAACACAATATCCGCATGTTTTAACCCTGACGGATCTTTACCATCATCGTATCTCACTGCAAATTCAATCGCGTCAATCTTTTTAAAGTAATCTGAATCTAGTTGATGGACACGCCCTGGTTCTTCTAAAGGTGCTTCGTCAACACTTTGGCTAATCATATCTATAATCGGCGATATAATATCAACGTATGGAATTTTAAGTTCATCTAATTTTGACGCTATATATTTTGAAAGTTCTGGCGCGACAAATGTATATAGCACTGCAATATTTTCATCTTGTATACTACTAATAAATTTGTCGATATCTTCTTTTGTTGCAATGTGAGAAATTCGTTCTACATAATGTTCTGTTGAATCAATATTAAACTGTGCAAGTGCAGCACGTGCAACAAGTTCTCCAGTTTCACCGATTGAATCTGAAACGATAAACAACTTTAAATCTTTCAAATAACACTCATCCCTTTTAAGTCATAGTAAATAATTATAACGACATATTTAAATTTATGAAAGCATAGTATTCTTGCATTGGTAATATATTAATTATATAATATTTGTAACAGCGAGTTAAGAATAGTGAAAGCTTAACAAATGACTTGGCATTTAAAATATAATATGACGAAATGAAGCAATTATAAAAATATAAATTAGGGTGGAACCGCGGGTTTTTTACTCGCCCCTGGGTAACAGTTTTTTGTTATCCAGGTTTTTTTATGTAAAGGGAGAAGATAAAATGTCAGAAGAAAAAAAGTACTCTATGGATGAAATTGTTAATTTTGCCAAAACGAGAGGTTTTGTGTTCCCAGGTTCAGAAATTTATGGTGGACTTGCAAATACTTGGGACTATGGTCCGTTAGGTATCGAATTAAAAAATAACGTTAAACAGCAATGGTGGAAAAAGTTTGTTCAAGAATCACCGTATAACGTCGGGATTGATGCTGCGATTTTAATGAACCCTAAAGTATGGGAAGCATCAGGTCACTTAGAAAACTTTAACGATCCAATGCTTGACTGTAAAGAGTGTAAATCACGCTTACGTGCGGACAAGTTAATTGAAGAACATATGCATAAAACAGACGATACATTCGTTGCAGATGGTATGTCATTTGATGCGATGAGTAAATTAATCGAAGAAGAAGATATTAAATGTCCAGTATGTGGGTCACATAATTACACTGAAATTCGTCAATTCAACTTAATGTTTAAAACAAGCCAAGGTGTCACAGAAGACTCATCAACTGATATTTTCTTACGTCCTGAAACAGCACAAGGTATTTTCGTTAACTTTAGAAATGTTCAACGTTCAATGCGTAAAAAATTACCATTTGGTATTGGCCAAATCGGTAAATCGTTCCGTAACGAAATTACTCCAGGTAACTTTACGTTCCGTACACGTGAGTTTGACCAAATGGAGTTACAGTTCTTCTGTAAACCAGGAACAGAATTAAAGTGGTTCGACTATTGGAGAGACTATGCTGAACAATGGTTAAAAGATTTAGAAATTGATATGGATAAAGTTAGAATTCGTGCACACGATGAAGATGAACTATCACACTACTCTAACTCAACTGTAGATTTTGAATACTTATTCCCGTTCGGCTGGGGAGAGTTATGGGGAATCGCGTCACGTACAGACTTCGACTTATCTAGACATATGGAGTATTCTGGTGCGGACTTTAAATATCATGATCCTGAAACAAATGAAAAATATGTGCCAAACGTTATCGAACCGTCTCTAGGTTTAGATCGTATGACTCTTGCATTTTTAGTGGATGCTTATGAAATTGAAGACCTCGGTGACGGTCAAAAACGTAACGTATTAAAGTTACACCATAGACTTGCACCATTTAAAGCTGCGGTGTTGCCATTATCTAAAAAATTAAGTGATGAAGCAATGAAAGTATATGAACAGCTGGCACCAGACTTTAATATTGAATTTGATGAAAGTCAGTCAATTGGTAAACGTTACCGTCGTCAAGACGAAATCGGTACTCCGTACTGTATTACATTTGACTTCGACTCTGTAGAAGACAACAAAGTCACAGTACGCGACAGAGATACGATGGAACAAGAACGTATCGCAATCGAAGACTTAAACGATTATTTAAAAGAAAAAATGAATTAATTAATCAAAAATAAGCAGTGTCTAACGACACTGCTTTTATATTTGGAGTAATTTTCTCGTTTTAAAAAACTCTCCAGTATATTCTTGAAATAACATATCGACAAATTTAAATAATTTCTTACCGTCAGCCTCGTCGATATTGATCGAGTTTAAATGTTCGATTTGAACATGCTTTAAAAATGCTGCTAAATAAATTGACCGGCTATTAACAAAAACTGAGCGTTCTAACTCTTCGTCATTCGTATGGTTATTACATAAAACACCATGATATTTAAACGAATAACGATTCATATTTTCATAATTATAACTTCCACATAATACACATTGATCGACGTTTAATAATGCTCCGTATTTTGGAAATAATTTTATTATGACAAAGCTTAGTACCGAATACTTTTCGTTTTTATCATCTAACAATTTAAATGCTTGGTACATCAATTTATATAATGCTGGGTCAGCAATTTCTTCATCAGTAATACGGTTAATAATTTCTACAATAAAACTTGCAACTGTATACGTATCAAAATCACCGTTAATATTGTTATACTGACTAATTACGTCAACTTCAGTTAGCGTCCCCATTCCTCGATGTCTTGAATACGTATAAAGACTATGGTTAAAACCTTGCTTTAAACTATTAAATGGACTTCTTGGCTTATTAAATCCGCGCGCCATAAGCGGAACAAGTGCACCATTTTCACTCAGTACAGTGATAATTTTACTTGATTCACTATAATTGGTGTGTCGAATCATAAAACCTTTATTTTGGTGGATCAAACTATCACCTAATATTCTTCATCTTTATAGCCAAGATTTCTAATAAATTGTGGCTTATTTCTCCAGTCTTTTTGAACTTTCACCCATAATTCTAAATATACTTTATCTCCAAGTAATGCTTCAATATCTTTACGTGCAAGCGTTCCGACACGTTTTAGCATTTTACCACCTTTACCGATAACCATACCTTTTTGAGAATCTCTTTCGACGTAAATAATCGCTTCAACTTTTACTTTTTCTCTATCGTCTTCTCGCTTCATTTTAGTCACTTCTACACCAATTGAATGCGGAATTTCTTGTTCTGTTAACAGTAAGATTTTTTCACGAATTAACTCTGAAACGATAAAATGTTCAGGGTGATCAGTGACACGATCTTTCGGATAGTACATCGGCCCTTCTTCTAAGTGTGATTCAATAACGTCTAGAAGATTTGTAGTATTTGTGCCTTGTAGTGCACTAATTGGTACGACATCTGCAAATTCAAACTCATTAGTATAGCGCTCAATGATTTCAGGAAGTTCATCCGGATGGATGAGATCAATTTTATTTATGACTAAAATGACAGGTGTCTTCGTATCTTTAATCATATTTAAAATATATTCGTCACCAGGACCTTTTTTTTCTGTTGCGTTTACAACGAATAAAATCACTTCAGTCTCTTTTAAAGTACGTTTCGCAACGCGCATCATATGTTCACCGAGCTGGTGTTTTGGTTTATGAATACCAGGTGTATCAATGAAAATCATTTGAACCGTATCTGTTGTGTAAACTCCTTGAATTTTATTTCTTGTCGTTTGTGGTTTATCACTCATAATCGCAACTTTTTGTCCAAGTACGTGGTTCATAAACGTCGATTTACCAACGTTTGGTCTTCCTAAAATAGTTATAAACCCGGATTTAAATTGTGTCATTAGTCCATATCCTTTCCACTAAATCCTAGCGGTAATAATTCATCGACTGTACGTTTAATCACGCGCTTATCTTTACTTAACATATATACAGGCATCTTGTCATGTGTAAGTTCTTTTAAGACCTGTCGACATACACCACATGGACTCGCTGGATCGTCTGCATCAGTGATCACTACACATGCTTTAAATTTAGTAATTCCTCTAGCATAAGCTGATACGAGTGCTGTACGTTCTGCACAAATTGTTGCAGGATACGATGCGTTTTCAATATTTGCACCGTAAATATATTCGTCATCTTCAGTAATCAGTAATGCACCTACATTAAATTTAGAATATGGTGTATAAGCATTTTGTTGTGCGTTTAAAACTTCGTCATACCATTCGTCTTTAAAAATTCCATCATCGATAATCGCCATATTAAAACACTCCTAATAATTTTAAAATTTTTGGTAAAAATATTATAACGCCAATAATCATAGCGTAAAGACTCGATAAAAGTACTGCAAAACTTGCGACGTCTTTAGCGTATTTTGCATGAAGTTGATATTCATTTGTCGTTAAATCCACAACTTCTTCAATTGCTGTATTTAGTGCTTCAGTTATGAGTACTAAAAATATTGCACTGATAATTAATAACCACTCTACGCTATTAAGTTTGAATATTACTGAAATTATTAACACAATAATTGATGTAATTACGTGAAGTAAGAAATGAATATCTTTATTAAGTAATCGTCTAAACCCTTCTAAAGGGTATTTAAACCGCTCCATCATTAATCTCTAGAAAGTCCAAACGCATCTAAAATTTCTTTTTGAAGTCCGAACATTTCTTTTTCATCTTCTTCATTCATATGGTCATATCCAAGTAAATGTAGAAAACCATGTAAAGATAAAAACATTAACTCTCTTTTATATGAATGATTATATTCTTTTGCTTGCTCATGTGCACGGTTCGTATTGATAATAATATCGCCTAAAGTAACTGGCATACCTTTAATATCTACATCACTATCATCATCTAAAAGCGCAAATGAAATGACATCTGTAACTTCATTTTTATCTCTATAATCTCTATTAATTGTTTGTATTTCTTCTTCAGATACAAATGATATTGACACTTCAGCGTCTTTATCTTTTTTTAAATAGTCATACGTATAGTTAATTAGAGTTTCAATGTCTTCTCGTTCTTTTTCTGTTGTATAGTTTTCTTCATCTAAAAAATCAATCGTTAACATGTATATCACCTGCTTCATATGCGCGAATTATTCTTGATACGAGTGGATGTCTCACGACGTCTTGGTCTGTAAAGTGATTAATTTTAACTCCGCGGACGTCTTTTAGCTTATCTACACTTTCAATTAAACCACTTCTCGTTTTACTTGGTAAATCGATTTGTGTTTCGTCACCTGTAACGACCATCTTCGAACCAAATCCAAGACGTGTTAGGAACATTTTCATCTGCATCGTTGTTGTGTTTTGTGCTTCGTCGAGTATAATAAACGCATCATTTAACGTACGACCTCTCATGTACGCAAGTGGCGCTACTTCAATGATTCCACGCTCAATTAGACGATCTGTATGTTCAGCGCCAAGCATCATGTGTAATCCATCGTATAGTGGTCTTAAATATGGGTCTACTTTTTCTTTTAAATCACCTGGTAAAAATCCTAGGTTTTCTCCAGCTTCTACTGCTGGTCTTGTTAATACAATTCGTTTAATATCGTTATCTTTTAACATTTGGCACGCAATTACGACTGCTAGAAATGTTTTACCCGTTCCTGCAGGACCAATACCAAATGTTAAATCATTATTTTTAATATGATTAATATAAATTTGTTGTCCTGTTGTTTTTGCGCGAATTGGTTTTCCTCTAAAGTCTTTAGCAATTTCTTCTTTATAAAGATCTTCTAGATATTCTAAAGTTCCTTTTTCAGACATTTGGATGGCAGATTGAAGATCTCTTAACGTCACTTGGTGACCTTGTTTTCTAATTCGAAGTAGAGACGTTAGTATGTCTAACGTTTTTTGTTCAATTGACTCATCATCACTTTTAATTTTAACCTCATGTCCGTTAGAGTAAATATGAACGTCAAACTCATCTTCTAATATACGAATATGTTCATCATTCACTCCTAGGATTTGTTGTGCGTCGTCAAAATTATCAAAATGTAATACTTTTGGCATGTACTAACCCTTTCTTATTTGAAGTAAAACTCTCAATAGATTAACTAAAATATACCATAAATAGCGAGATAACAATAGTCACGTATACTACATGAATGATTTCTAAAATACCGAGTTGTTTCGGTTTCCATCCTTTTCCATACACATATACTGCTCTAATAAATCCAAATAAAAATGCAACACCTACAATCGGATGATAAATAAATCCTGCAACCATAATAATAAAATGATAAATAAATGATGCCCATTTATACTTTGGATTGTTCTTTTCGCGTATTACTGTTTTTACAACTAGTGCTGATCCAACAAAATATAGCGTAGTGATAATCATTATAAATATTAACTTATTTGTAACTTCGTGAGTATTTAAAATTCCTGTAGCACCACCTGCTAAACTAAATATGATAATCGCTGAGATATTATTCAGCATATTTCGTTCATTACGTTTAAATGAGAAATAAGCATTAACAGTACCAAAAGGAATCATACAAAGGAAAAAATAAATTACTCGGTACTCAACCATAATCGGGTAGAGAAGAAATAGTAGTGAAATAACCCCAAATAAAAGAGCACTATTTAGAATCTCAAATTCTTTACGTTTAAATCTCTTGAAAAAATATAGTATGTGATCTGCTGAGAAAAATATAAATAACCATCCAATGATAAAAAACAATTGCGAAGCATGAAATCCTCCTGCAACCATACCTAATAATGGTGGCATAAAAACCATCGCCCATGCACCATGCTGATTTTGTTTTTTAAATTTAAACTGCATAAATTACACCTCTCTTTCATTATACTATGATTATTTAACCATAAAAAAGAAGAGTTAGTATTATCTAACTCTTCTTTGCCTGCTTTTAGGTGGTCCGAGAACTTCTTGCATAATAATACCGTTAACGACCGCTTCTTTATCAAAAGATAATGCGCTTTTACTGTCATTATTTTCACTTACAGTACGTTTACGCTCTTTTTTAACTTCGTTCTCAAACTCACTTAACTTCGCAGTTTCAACAGGTCTTTCAACTTCTTTTTTTACAGTGTCTTGAAGTTTACGTTTTATTTTTGGTTGTGTCTTTTTAACTTCTTTTTCAAATTCAAAGTTAGAAGACTCTTCTTTTAAACGTTTGAATTCATCAACCGCTTCTTGTTTTGATTTTTGGTATTTTTCATTTAACTTATCAAAATCAATGTTTCTCGGATTTTCTCGCTGCTTTTTTTGTTGTTCAGCATTATTAAAGTATGAAATAATACCGCCAATCGCAAATATAATTAATGGTACGAGTAACTCCATAATATCACTTACTCTTCTTCATTATATTTTGTCGGATCTGTCATTTTGTTAATTGAATCTCTCATTTTTGTATCTGCTTCAACATTTTTTAAATCGTAGTATTCAGAAACCGTAATATTTCCTTCTTCTAACGCTTTAGCAAATGCGAGTGGAACTTTAGATTCAGATTCCACAACTTTCGCGTGCATTTCCTGAACACGTGCTCTCATTTCTTGCTCTTCAGCAACTGCCATCGCACGGCGCTCTTCTGCTTTTGCTTGTGCGATGTTTTTATCTGCAACAGCTTGTTCAGTTTGTAAGTCTGCACCAATGTTTTTACCGATGTCTACGTCTGCAATATCAATTGATAAAATTTCAAATGCCGTCCCTGAATCAAGCCCTTTGTCGAGTACAGTTTTTGAAATTAAATCTGGATTTTCTAATACAACAGTGTGGTGTTTAGATGAACCAATTGTTGAAACAATCCCCTCACCAACACGCGCAACAATCGTATCTTCACCAGCACCACCGACTAGTCGGTCAATATTGGCACGAACTGTAATACGTGCTTTCGCTTTTACTTCGATACCATTCATCGCAACACCTGTTATGAATGGAGTTTCAATAACCTTCGGGTTAACTGACATTTGTACCGCTTCAAGTACGTCACGACCCGCTAAATCAATCGCCGCACATCTTTCAAACGTTAAGTTAATATCTGCACGCTGTGCAGCAATTAATGCGTCGATCACTCTATCAACGTTACCACCTGCAAGGTAGTGTGACTCTAGTTGGTTTGTTGTAACATCAATACCTGCTTTACGTGCTTTAATTAACGGCTCAACGACTCGCTTAGGTTTTACTTTTCTTAAGCGCATTCCAATTAATGTAAAGATTCCAATTTTTACACCAGCAGCTAGTGCTGAAATCCATAATCCTACTGGAACGAATGATAATATAAACATAACCGCAATAAATATAATAACTATAAAAATTGCGAGAGTAGCAATTCCACCTGCCATTAGTGATTCACCTCATCAGATTTTATTGGTCTGACAACGATTCTAGTACCTTCAACAAGTATAACCTTCACCTCAACTTGACCAGGTATAAATGACCCCTCTGCAACAGCATCAATCCGCTCATCGTCTATGATGACTGTACCAGATGGTCTAAGTGGTGTAGTTGTCACTCCAACTTTACCGACTAAATGAGAGCGGTCATCAAAAGATGTATAACCACTTTCACTATCTGTAGCGTCTGTAAGGACAAATCGTTTCCAGAAAGGAACTTTTTTCTTTTTCACTTTGACAAAAACACCTACCTCTATTAACACTAAAATTAAGATGAAAAGTAATACGAGACTGTAGAAGGCGGGATCTTCTGTAATAAATATAATACTAAGAAAGAGTAATAAAATACCAATTACTCCAAGCACTAATCCAACAATAAAAAATTCTACGACGAATAAGCCAAGTGCAAGTATAAGTAATGTCAGTGAAAATATACTCGACTCATCATTTAATATATGCGCAACATAATAAATAATAAGCGAAACAATACTTAAAACTCCAAAAACATTTACTCTATAGTTCAATAGTTGATATGTAATTCCTAAAAAGAATATGAGTAATAAAATCGTAGAAATCACGGGACTTGCTATCAAACTTATTATATTTATTAAACACCCACTCACATTGTCTCCCTCCAATTTAGTATACATAAAATACTCTTTTTAAGATACAAAAAAGGGATGATTTTCATCATCCCTTTTAATATATAATTCTGTTACTCGAGGGAGTTACACGAATTATCTAAATTTACGCTTACGTGCTGCTTCTGATTTTTTCTTACGTCTTACAGAAGGTTTTTCGTAATATTCTCTTTTACGTGCTTCTTTAATCGTACCGCTCTTAGAAACTGTACGCTTGAAACGGCGTAACGCATCTTCAATAGATTCGTTTTTTCTTACTACTGTTTTAGTCAACGTGTTCCCCTCCCTCCGAATAACACAAAGAACAATTATTTCAGATATTAAAATAATATCTATTAATATTATATTATAGCTTTTATATAGTGGTCAAGGTCTTTTAATATTCAGAATTACTTTTTTCACCTTGAATAATTTTAACTCCGCTAGATGCTCCGAGCCTTGTTGCACCTTTTTCTATCATTTTTAATGCGTCTTCTCTAGAACGAATACCTCCACTTGCTTTAACACCGAGATCTTCTCCGACAGTCATTCTCATTAATGCAACTGCTTCTTCTGTTGCACCTCCACCGTTAAATCCAGTAGATGTTTTTACAAAATCAGCACCTGCTTCTTTTGATAATTTAGACGCTGTCACTATCTCATCTGACGTTAATAATGCAGATTCTATAATAACTTTCACTAACGCTTGACCATCTGCAGCATCAACTACTGCTTGAATATCTTCTTTTACTAAATCATAGTCTCCTGATTTTAATGCACCGATATTAATAACCATGTCAACTTCGTCTGCACCATTATTAATTGCATCTTTTGTTTCATAGCTTTTTACTTCACTTGTTGTTGCACCAAGTGGGAAACCAATAACTGTACATACTTTAGTTTCACTACCATCAAGCAATTCTTTACTTAGCTTAACGTACGATGGATTAATACAAACACTAAAGAAATTATATTCTTTTGCTTCTTCACAGATTTTTTTTATGTCTTCAACTGTTGTGTCTGGTTTTAATAAAGTATGGTCAATAAATCTTTCTAATTTCATTTAAATCCTTCTTTCTAGTTGAATTGCTTCACTTGTGTCAATATGTCTGTCAGCGAATGCATATTCTTTTACCATAGGTTTATCTAATACTTTCACAATTTCACCTTTAGATACTGGGTAACCTGGCTCTGTTACTTTAACTTTTACAAGCTCTCCTGTGAGACTTTCGTCCCCATTTACAGCAATTTTCATATAATTATCTGCGTGACCGACGAGCATACCATCTTCTATCTTTTCAGGAATAATTTCTAATACGTCGTCCTTAAACTTTTCTGCATAACTTAATGCAAGTTCATCAGATAAAGCGATGAGTCTTTCAACACGTTCATGTTTCGTTTCGTTATCAATCTGATCTTTCATACGAGCAGCTGGTGTTCCAGTACGCGTCGAGTATGGGAATACGTGTAACTCAGAAAAATGATGCTTTTTAATAAAATTATAAGTTTCCATAAACTCTTCTTCAGTTTCTCCAGGGAATCCAACAATAACATCTGACGTAATCGCAGCTCCTGGCATCATCTCTTTTAATCTCAGTATTCTAGATTCGTAAAAATCCATCGTATATTTACGACGCATACGTTTTAATACTGTGTCTGATGCTGACTGAACTGGGATATGGAAATGTCTAACAATTTTATTTGAATTATAAATAACATCGAGTACTTCATCTGTTAATTGTGATGCTTCAATACTAGATATTCTTAAGCGATTTAGTCCTTCAACTTTCTCAAGATCTCTTAAGAGCATTGCTAAGTTATAATCTTTTAAATCTTCACCATAACCACCTGTGTGAATACCAGTTAAAATAATTTCTTTGTAACCTGATTCGACAAGTTTTTTCGCTTGTTCGATGACTTTTTCTGGATCTCTAGAACGCATTAACCCACGTGCCCAAGGGATAATACAAAACGTACAGAAGTTGTTACATCCTTCTTGTATTTTTAACGTCGCTCGTGTGCGGTCTGTGAAGTACGGTACATCCATTTCTTCAAACGTACGTTTTTTCATAATATTTTGAACTTGGTTAATCGGTTGTCTTTCCTCATGATACTGTTCAACATAATCGATTAACTTATCTCTATTTTCTGTTCCGATAATTACGTCTACTCCAGGAATCGCTTCGATTTCTTTTGGTGCAGTTTGTGCATAACACCCTGAAACCGCAATGACAGCGTCTGGATTTTGACGAATTGCACGTCTAATCACTTGTCTTGATTTTTTGTCACCGGTATTTGTAACTGTACATGTGTTGACAACGAAAACATCTGCATTATCTTCAAATTCAACACGTGAGTAGCCGGCATCTTTAAAAATTTGCCACATTGCTTCAGTTTCATAATGATTTACTTTACACCCAAGGGTAGAAAAAGCAACTGTTTTTTCCATCTATATCAAATCTTTCTTTTACAAATAATCTTCAGTAAAGTTTAGCATACTGAATTTTTGGCTTCAATTATAGAAACTATCGATAATTGAAAGCATATAAAGCGGTGCTGTCTCAGCACGTAATATTCTACTTCCTAATTGAACTGTTGTAAATTCTTTATGAGAATTTACTTCATCTTCAGTAAGTCCACCTTCTGGTCCAAATATAATCGCAATTTTTTGATTGTCTATATGTAATTGATCTATGAACTTTTTACTTACATTTCCAGAAAGATTTTCGTAAGCAATATATACCGCGTCATATAATTTAAAGTCAATTTGCTTTAAATTATTTTCAAATATAATTGGTGGAATTTCGATACGTTTAGATTGTTCGCTCGCTTCTTTCACGATTTTTTCATAACGTGTTTTACGCTTTTCTTTTTTCTTATCATCCAGTTTAACAATCGAACGCTGACCATTATAAAAGATAAAACGACTTGCTCCAAGTTCCGTACATTTTTGAAGCATAAAATCGAGCTTATCACCTTTAAGAAATGGAGTAAATACAGTAACTTCAACATTAGATTGACTTGTTTTTAGCTGTTCGATAATTTTTAACGTAAAAGGAGCTTTATTTTCAATTAAAGCAATGAAGACATATTTTTCCTTATCGACAATTTCAAATTTGTCACCAACAGACATACGCATCACATTAAAAATGTGATGCGTGTCTATGTTTAAATCAGTATATGTTTCATTAATTTGTAGCACTTCATCTATAAAATATCTTTGCATTTCAATTATCCTTTTTGAGAAAGTATACTGACCCAGCCATTGTCTTCTAATACTTCTAATACAGTAAAACCTGTATTTTTAAGTTGACTTATGATTGAATCCTTCTTCTCTACTATTATACCACTAGCGATAAAGTGTCCACCGTTATTTAATACTCTATAAGAATCGTCAATCATTTCTTCAATTACATGGGCAAGGATATTTGCAATTACGACGTCATAGTAATTATTCTCATTTTTTAATAAGTCCGCTTTTCTTAAATCAACATTTTTCGTGTCATTTAGTTCAAAATTTTCTTTCGCAACTTTTAATGATAACGTGTCAATATCAGTAGCTGTTAAGTCTCTTGCACCCATTAAATATGAGCCAATTGTTAAAATTCCAGAACCTGTACCAACATCTATAATTTTTTGTTTTGGAGTTATTATTCGTTCAATAAACTTTAAACACATTGAAGTCGTCGGATGGTCTCCAGTACCAAATGCCATTCCTGGATCTAAACGAATTACCTTGTCAGAATCGTTGAATTCATAACCATCGATTTCCCAAGAAGGAACGATAACAAATTGATCTGATACTCTAAAACTATGGAAATATTTTTTCCATTCGTTTTCCCAATCACTTTCTTCAACTGTTTCAATTTTAACCTCAATACTATCCTGGTTAATTAATTCATCGTTAGAATTTATAAATTCATTAATTTCTTTAATCTTACTATCAACATCATCAGTCTCATCGTAATATACTGAAATTCTTATGTCAGTTTCAGGGTAATCATCCGGGTTTAAACGAAATTTTTCATGAAAGTCATCGATACTATCTTTCATTATGTCCATTGAATAGTCAACAGAAATTCCATTAGATATTTCTGTTAAAAAGAATGATAAAACATCCTCGTTTTCAATACTTGAAAATATCGATATCTTCGTCCACTTCATGATTAGTCTCCTTTAAAGAATCTACGTGCCTTATCAGTAAATGACTCATTAGATCCTCTTACTTTATTTCCGTTTAATTCAGCAAGTCTTTCAAATAGTTCTCTTTCTTCGTCTGAAAGTTTAGATGGTGTTTCAACGCGTATTGTAACGATTTGATCACCATAACCAAATCCGTTTACGTTTTTCACACCTTTTTCTCTTAGACGTAATTTACGTCCAGATTGTGTACCTGCTTTAATATCAAGCTCAACATCGCCATGTAACGTTGGTACTTGGATTTTATCACCTAAAGCTGCTTGAGAGAATGTAATTGATAGTTCATAGTGAATATCATCACCATCTCGAATGAATTCATTATCAGGTTTTACTCTAAATACGATGTACAGATCTCCTGCTGGTCCACCATTATATCCAGGTTCGCCGTAACCTTGAATACGTACTTGTTGTCCGTTATCAATACCTTCAGGAATTGTAACTTCGATTTCCACATCTTTTTGGACTGTCCCTTTACCATGACATTTGTCACAAGGTTGTTCGATTTCTTGACCTGTACCACCACATGTTGGGCATGTACGCTGTGTTCTAATTTTTCCAAATGGTGTATTTTGTTCAACGTTTACATGACCAGTTCCTGAACATGTTGAACATGTCTTTTTAGAAGTTCCTGGTTTGGCACCATTTCCATTACAAACATCACATTCAACTTCTTTAGTGATTGTTACAGTTTTCTTACCACCAAATACAGCTTCTCTAAAGTCTATCGTCATCGTGTATTGTAAGTCATCACCTTGGCGCGGCGCATTTGGATCTTGACGACGGCCACCACCGAAGAAACTAGAGAATATATCTTCAAATCCTCCGAAGCCGCTACCACCAAAATCGCTAAATCCTCCGCCACCAAAGCCACCAGTACCATCAAATGCACTGTGACCAAACTGGTCGTATTGACGACGCTTTTCGTCATCATATAGTACGTCATAAGCTTCTGTTACTTCCTTAAATTTTTCATCTGCACCCTCTTCTTTATTGATATCTGGGTGATATTTTTTAGAAAGCTTACGATACGCACGTTTAATTTCATCTTTCGTTGCGTCTTTATTAACACCTAGTATTTCATAATAATCTCTTTTATTAGCCACTTTTTCTCCTCCAACATACAAATATTACCATTTAAAAAAGTCAAAGCCAAATGCATTGGCTTTGACTTTGTGTCTATTTATATTACTTGTTGTCGTCGTCGTTAACTTCTTTGAAATCAGCATCTACAACGTCATCGTCAGCACCTTGAGTTGCATCACCTTGTTCTTGTTGCATTTCTTGGTACACTCTCATTGAAACTGCTTGAAGCTCTTGTTCTAATGCTTCTTTCTTAGTTTTAATATCATCTAAGTCGTTATTTTCAAGTGCTTTACTTAATGCTTCTTTCGCATCATTTACTTTAGATTTTTCATCTTCAGTTACTTTTTCACCAAACTCTTCTAAAGTTTTTTCACTTTGGAATACGAGTTGATCTGCTTCGTTTTTAAGATCTGCTTCTTCACGACGTTTTTTGTCTGATTCAGCATTTTCTTCAGCTTCTTTAATCATACGGTCAATATCATCGTCTGATAGGTTAGAAGATGCTTCAATCTTAATGCTTTGTTCTTTACCTGTACCAAGGTCTTTTGCTGATACATTTACGATACCGTTTTTGTCGATATCAAACGTAACTTCGATTTGAGGCACTCCACGAGGAGCTGCTGGAATATCTGTTAATTGGAAACGACCGAGTGTTTTGTTGTCTGCAGCCATTTCACGTTCACCTTGTAGTACATGAATGTCTACTGCTGGTTGATTATCTGCTGCTGTAGAGAACACTTGAGACTTACTTGTTGGAATTGTTGTATTTCTTTCAATAAGTACAGTGTTTACGCCACCCATTGTTTCAATACCTAATGAAAGTGGTGTAACGTCTAGTAATACAACATCTTTAACGTCTCCAGATAATACCCCACCTTGGATTGCAGCACCCATTGCTACAACTTCGTCTGGGTTTACTGAACGGTTAATATCTTTACCAGTTTCTTTTTTGATTGCTTCTTGAACAGCTGGAATTCTTGTAGAACCACCCACTAAGATTACTTCGTCAAGTTCTGAGAAGTCTAAACCAGCATCTTTAATCGCGTTACGTACTGGAACCATTGTTCTTTCAACTAGATCATGAGTTAATTCGTCGAATTTAGCACGTGATAAACTTGTTTCTAAGTGTAATGGACCAGCTTCTCCAGCACTAATGAATGGTAATGAAATTTGTGCTGATGAAACACCTGATAAGTCTTTTTTCGCTTTTTCAGCTGCATCTTTTAGGCGTTGCATTGCCATTTTATCTTGTGATAAGTCAATACCATTTTCTTTTTTGAAGATATCTACTAAGTAGTCGATGATTTTTTCGTCAAAGTCATCCCCACCGAGTTTGTTGTCACCACTTGTTGCAAGTACGTCGAATACTCCGTCACCAAGTTCTAAAATAGATACGTCAAACGTACCTCCACCTAAGTCAAATACGAGTACTTTTTCTTCCTCTTCTTCTTTATCTAAACCATATGCTAAAGCTGCTGCAGTAGGTTCGTTAATAATACGTTCTACTTCAAGACCAGCAATAGTACCAGCATTTTTAGTTGCTTGACGTTGTGAGTCATTAAAGTAAGCTGGAACTGTGATTACTGCGTGCGTTACTTTTTCACCTAAGTAGTTTTCTGCTGTTTCTTTTAAGTCTTGTAAAATCATTGCAGAAATTTCTTCTGGTGTATATGATTTACCAGCAACTTCTTCTTTATAGTCAGATCCCATATGACGTTTAACGCTCATTACAGTATCTTTGTTTGTAATTGCTTGACGTTTAGCAACTTCACCAACTTGTCTTTCACCATCTTTAAATGCAACAACTGATGGTGTTGTTCTGTTACCTTCACGGTTTGCAATTACTTTAGCTTCTCCGCCTTCTAATACTGAAACTACTGAGTTTGTTGTACCTAAGTCAATACCAATAATTTTAGCCATAATTCAAAATTCCTCCATTAAAATATCTATATTATATCTGTTATAAACTTATTCACTTACTTTAACCATGCTTGGTCGAATCACACGGTCTTTTAGTAAATATCCTTTTTGTAATTCTTCAATTACAATTCCAGCTTCAACGCCGTCTTTTGACTCAGCCATTACTGCTTGATGATAGTTCGGATCAAATGGTTCATCAAGTGCTTGAATCTGAGTAATGCCATTAACTTCCAGTTTATTAAGGAAATCTTTGTAAACCATTTCTACACCTTTATGAAGTGATTCAAATGATTCAGAGTCACCTGTTTCTTGAAGTGCACGCTCTAAATTATCTAAAACAGAAAGTAAGTCTGTCGCTAAGCTTTGATTTTTGTACTTATTATTTCTTTCTGCTTCTTCTCTCGAACGTCTTTTATAGTTTTCAAATTCTGCGTAAAGTTTTAAATACTTGTTCTCTTCTTTTTCAAGTTTTTCTTCCAGTAATTCAACTGGATCTTTTTCTTCTTCAACTTCTTCAGAGTTTGAATCTTCAATTGTTTCTTCTGTTTCTTCAGAAAGAGTGTTTTCTTCTTCTGTGTCTTCAGTTTCTTTTAATTCTTCTTCGTTTATAGTTTCATTCTTCTTTTCCACGCACTAACTCTCCTTTTGATTAAATGCATGTAGTAGCGAGATTATTTTTTGATACCCCATAAATTCTGAGCCGATAATCATTAGATTTAGAGTCACATCATTGTGTGTAAAGTTAGATGAAATAATAGATAACAACTGATAATTCGTATCAATTTCTTCACCAAATTTAACCTCTATACCATTACTCTTATTCGTTAAAATTGGTAATCTATTATTTTCTATATCGTTATATAACTGAGTTAATGTTTCAACGTCTCGTTCAAAATCTCTAAGTAAAAATCCGAGACCTGAATAAAATGAAACAGAATTTTCACTATTTAACTCATTCATATGATGAGACAGCATTTGAATGAAAGACCGCACCTCAGGTCTTTTATCACCTAAGTGAGTCATTATATTAACTGACTCATTGATCGAAGCATCCACAAGCAAGAAATTTAATTCTCTTGTTAACTCTTCTAAATCATTTTGAGTAATATCCTTAGACTTTTCAATCGTCACTTGCTTAACTGCTTCACTATCAAAAACGATGACTAGCAACACAAGTGTGTCTGAAATCGATGTAAGGTAAACACCTTTAACTACTTCTTTTTCATCTGTTAGTGTAACGTAAGTTAAATGCTGTGTTTTATTGCTAAGTGTTTGAGCAATACCTTGTCCTAAACGATTTAAGTTTGAATCATCAAAGTTAATATCAAAATCAAACTGTGACGGCACACTTTCAATTTCTTTACTAATATTATTAATATATTTTCTAAGACCTTTTCTTGATGGTATTCGTCCTGATGAAGTATGTGCTTTAGAAAGATATCCGAGATCTTCAAGCTCTGCCATTTCATTACGCACTGTTGCGCTTGATACATCTAGTGGATATTTTTCTAATAATCGTTTCGAACTAATCGGCATACTCACATTTAAAAAATCATCTACAATAAAATGAAGAATGATTTCTTGTCTATCTGTAAGCATCCTTTCACCTCGTTAGCACTCGTCATCAATCAGTGCTAACTATATAGTAAAACATAGGTCAAAGAATGTCAAGGCTTAAACTTTAATCAATTAAAAAGTCGATGAATACGTCATTCCCAACCACTTTACCTTGCTCTGTGAGTCTTAAATAGCCGTTTCTAATTTCAAGATTATTTGACGTTACATGTTTATCTATCACATTTTGATAAATATCAAACAAGCTGACACCATATTTTTCTTTAAATTGATTTATTCGTAATCCTTTATTTAACCTTAAGTTTAAAAACATCTCTTCTTCATACATTTCTTTCTTACTCAGTGTATGAATGTCTTTAACCGCATTCGTATCCTCTTTCATTCGATTGATGTAATGTGGGACAGGTTTAACATTAAAGTATCTTTGACCATTCACATAACCATGACTTCCTGCACCTGCACCGTAATACTCATTATTTTTCCAATACGTTTTATTATGTGATGATTCAAATTCAGGTTTTGATGAGAAGTTTGAAATTTCATATTGGTGATATCCAATATCTTTTAAACCTTGCATGACTCGGTGATACCTCTCACCTTCGACTTCACTACTCGCGATATTTAATTGGCCAGATTTAATCTTGTTATAAAAAATTGTGTGTTTTTCAATAATTAATGAATACCATGAAATATGTTTTGGCTTTAGTATTTGAATGTTTTTAAGAGAATCTTCAATATCTGACATCTCTTCGCCAGGTAAGTTGTACATTAAATCAATTGAATAATTATCGAGACCGATTTTTTCCATATGATTAATCGATGTATAAATATCATCAAAATTATGAGTTCTACCAAGCACTTCGAGTAACTTGTTATTAAATGTCTGTACACCTAAAGATACTCTATTCACACCATAATCTTTTAAAAGGCTGATCTTTTCTGTAGTAAGTTCGTCAGGGTTTGCTTCAAACGTATATTCATCACTTACATTAAAATTTTCTTTAATATATTTTAATAACTTTTCAAGCTGATTCATATTTAATGCTGTCGGTGTTCCTCCACCGACGTATATTGTTTTTAAATTTTTATCTTCTAGAAAACTTAATTCTTTAATGAGCATATCGACATATTCATCCACTGGCTGATTTTTAATTAAAAACTTATTAAAGTCACAATATGCACAAATTCTATTACAAAATGGGATGTGTATATATAAACTATCCATAATTTCGCCCCTTAATAAAAAATGAGAAATCATTATTCATGATTTCTCATTAAATTAATTATTAATCTTCATCCATTCTGAGAACTGCAAGGAAAGCTTCTTGAGGGATTTCAACTGATCCAACAGCTTTCATTTTCTTTTTACCTTCTTTTTGTTTCTCTAATAACTTACGTTTACGAGAAATGTCCCCACCGTAACATTTCGCAAGTACGTTTTTACCGACTGAGCGAATGTTCGTACGAGAAATAATTTTATTTCCAATTGCTGCTTGTACTGGGACTTCAAACTGTTGACGTGGTATTAATTCTTTTAGTTTACTTACTAATGCACGTCCTCTTTCATACGCAAAATCTCTATGCACAATTAAACTTAATGCATCGACCACTTCATTATTTAATAAAATGTCCATTTTAACTAAGCGTGATTCTTTATAGCCGATCATTTCATAATCTAGTGATGCATAACCTTTAGTATGAGATTTTAAAGTATCAAAGAAATCAAAGACGATTTCAGATAATGGAATCTCATATTTAATATTCACTCGAATATCATCTAAATAATCCATTGTAATAAAGTTCCCACGATTCTTTTGACATAACTCCATGACTGGACCGACATAGTCACTTGGCACCATAATTTGTGCTTCTACGAACGGCTCTTCAATATAGTCAATAAGATCTGGGCTAGGCATTTGTGACGGATTGTCGACGTTTAATACTTCACCGTCAGTTGTATGCACTTTATAAATTACTGATGGCGCTGTAGCAATTAAATCGATACCAAATTCACGCTCTAGGCGCTCTTGGATAATTTCCATATGAAGCATCCCTAAAAATCCTGTACGATAACCAAAACCTAGAGCTTGAGAAGATTCAGCTTCAAACTCTAATGCTGAGTCGTTTAGTTGTAATCGTTCTAACGCTTCACGTAAATCAACATAATCACCTGAATCAATTGGATAAAGTCCACAGTAGACCATTGGATTCATACGCTTATATCCAGGTAATGGTGTGTCAGTTGGATTATCAGCATGTGTAATCGTATCACCAACACGTGCATCAGACACAGATTTAACTTGAGCTGCTAGAAACCCTACGTCTCCAACTGTTAGTTCATCCACTGCCATTGGTGCAGGGGTATGAATTCCAACTTCAGTGACTTCAAATTCCGTACCTGTTTGCATCATTCGGATTTTATCTCCAACTTTGACAGTACCATCAATGACACGAATTGATGAAATCGCACCTCGGTACTGATCATATTCTGAATCAAAGATTAACGCTTTTAACGGTGCACTTGGGTCACCTTCAGGTGCCGGCACTGTTTCTACAATACTTTCTAAAATTTCGTCGATACCAATGTCAGATTTTGCCGATGCAAATACCGCATCATCTTTATCTAACCCAATTACATCTTCAACTTCCTCTGCAACACGTTCTGGATCTGCTGCAGGTAAATCTATTTTGTTTACAACTGGTACTAATTCTAAATCATTATCAAGAGCAAGGTATACGTTCGCAAGCGTTTGTGCTTCGATACCTTGTGCCGCATCAACTACTAAAATTGCACCTTCACATGCTGCAAGTGAACGTGACACTTCATATGAGAAGTCTACGTGTCCTGGTGTATCTATAAGATGGAATATGTACTCTTCACCATTTGGTCTTGTATACTTTAACTGTACAGCATTTAATTTAATCGTAATTCCGCGCTCTTGTTCTAGATCCATTGCATCTAACAGTCTGTCGGACATATCACGCGCTGCCACAGATTCAGTATGCTCAAGTAATCTATCTGCTAAAGAAGATTTACCGTGATCGATATGAGCTATAATAGAAAAGTTTCTAATTTTCTTTTGTCTCTCAATACGCTGTTTATCGTTCATAAATATATCCAACACCTTTTCATACAATTGTACTAATTATATCAACTTCGACATGATTCATCAATTGATTTTAAAGCTATACATTGCATTATACGAACAATTTTGATAAAATGTTTTTTGTTGCAATCAAAGTTGTACAACTTTTAATCTCTGGAGGTGCAAATATGGCTAACATTAAATCAGCAATTAAACGTGTTAAAACAACACAAGTAAAATCAGAGCGTAACTTCTCTCAGAAAAACGAAATGCGTACTGCTGTTAAACACGCATTAGAAGCTAAAGAGAATGGCGCTGAAAACACAGAAGAATTAGTGAACAAAGCAATTCGCTTAGTTGACAAAGCTTCTCAGAAAAACTTACTACACAAAAACAAAGCAAGTCGTTTAAAATCAAAACTTGCTAAATAATAAAGAACTTCCTTTACAGGAAGTTCTTTTTTATATCTTATTAATGAATATTTCAAATAGTGCTTCACTATCTAAATATGTCGATTTTAACTCATAATCCATATCTCTAATGACGACCATCTTTTTTAATAAATTGTCTAACGAATATCGACTGACTGCACTGAGTGCTAACTTTACTCTATAAGGATGGACTTTTAGTTGTTTTGCGATTTCATCTTGTCGAAGTCCTTCACTAGACAAAATTTTCGTCTGATAATATAAGCGAAACTGCGATGATATTAAACCAAGTAATTTAATCGGTTCCTCTTTTTGTAATATTAAATCTCTAAATGTCTCTACCGCTTCTTGCTTTTGATTTTTTAAAATTAAATCGGTCAATGAAAATACGTTTGCTTCTAGACTTTTACTAACGATATCATCGATGTCTGTGATTGTAATTTCATTTTCAACGTATAACGTTAACTTTTCTAATTCACTTTTAACACGTGAATAATCCGCATCTGTTCGTTTAATTAACTCCTCGACAGCATCATTTGAAATATGAACACTTTCTTTTGAAGCACTGTCAAAAATATAATCTCTTAACTCTCTTTCATTCATTGCTTCAATTTCAATGACTTTACCATTTTTCTTCATTGTTTTTGTTAGTTTTTTACGACTGTCGAGCTTTTCACTATTTGCAACAAATATAAGTAATGTGTCGTCATTTTTTTCTTCTAAATATTCAATTAAAAGATTGATGTTATGATCAACATTTGTTCTTTTCTTTTCAGACGTAAAAGAAAATGTATCATTTACAATAACGACTTTACGGTCAGATAAAAACGGAAGTGTTAAACACTCTTCAATAATCATCTCAACCGGTGTATCGATATAATCAAATACAATTCTATTGAACTCATCAATTTCTTTTAAATATTGTCTGGTTAATTCATTAACTTTTTCGTCAATACGAATTCTATTCTCTCCATAAATTAAGTAGAGTGTATTCATTAAATCACCGTTCTTATTATAATTCACTATAGATTTTTCCTTAACTCTATTCTATACTATAAGTAAGTCGTAGGGGGTTATGTCATGAATAAATTTGAAAAAAATGTACAGTCTAAAAATAACGACGTAATCGATTCAGGACTTGCATTTCTTGTAGGAATATTAGGTTTTACAGCAATCTACGTTATTGCGCAAGTCTTCGATATCGTTTCAACACTTTAAGAGCTATATTTATTAGCTCTTTTTTATTTGTAACATTTACTCTCTTGTTTTTGTAATTTTGTTCTCACACAGTAATACTCTTTTTTAAATGTAATTTCAACCATCCCGGTGTACTGTGTATTTAATATTTTCTTATCGTTTTCTATTAACCGTTCAATCACTTCTTTATGTGGGTGACCATATCTGTTATTGACTCCACTTGATACTAATGCTAAATGAAACGGATACTCAGCTAATTCCACACTTGTACTCGTGTTTGATCCGTGGTGACCAATCTTTACAACATCTATATTTTCTACTTTTTTTAAGATTTCTTTTTCATATTCTAAACTTATATCTCCGAGCATTAAAATGTTATTATTTAATAGTGATATATCTAAAACAATTGATTGATCATTAGAATTATTTACATTATCGATGTTATTTACATTTTTCAATTGCATCCGTTTAAAATTTAACTCATCGACTTCTGTAGAGAATATAATATTCGTATTATTAAACTGATTTAAAAACTCATCCGATATTTTCTCATCTAGTGGATTTATATATAAGTTTTTTATATTTAATTTATCGTTAATATGTAATGCTTCACCCATATGATCGTTATCCATATGACTAATTACGAGTAAGTCTATCGTTTTAATACCCGATTCTTTTAAATATGGTAACACCGTCTTCTCTGATAACGGTAGTTCATAATCATTTCTATAGAATTTACCTCCGGTATCAACGAGTACTGTTTGATCGTACTTCTCGTCAATTATTAAAAACGCATCTCCTTGTCCAACGTCTACCATGACAAGTTTAATATCATTGCTCAATTTAAGTGATGATAAAAATATAGCAATAATAAATATAAAAGTAACTAAAATAATATGTGAAAATCTTTTAGTAAGTATAACCCTAATTAATATATAACTTAAAATAATGAATATTACGATATAATACGCACTTATATTTTGAATCGTGAATCTATGTTCAATAATCTGACCTAAAAATAAAATAATTTTATGATTGAGTACAAATATTATATTTAGACTTTCATCTAAAAACTTAGGAAAATACGTAAAGAGAGAAACATTATAAATAAGGACTGCAGGAAATATAACACAACTAAATACAGGACTAAATAATATATTCATGACAATTCCGCTAATTGAAATTTCGTTAAAGTGAAAAATTATTAATACGATTGTACATATTTCACAAATAACAGTTACTATTAAAATTTGTAATAATGATGATTTCTCTTTAAAAAAGTCTCGACTTAAAATGATAATGAATGTCGTCACATAGGATAACTGAAAGCCTGCGTGGAATATAATATAAGGATTTATAATAAATTGAACAATTGCTGTAGCACTTATTACGGCTAAGTACGGTCGTTTATTAAAAAAGCTTGCAGTAATAAGAAGTATCGCCATTAACACTGCACGAAGTACGCTTGGAGAAAATACGTTCATCAGTAAAAATAAAATTAAAATAATGATTGTAATCATCTTTACATACTCAATTGGTATCCTAAGCTTTGAGAATACAAACATTAAAATCATCGTAATATATGCGACATGAGTTCCTGAAATAACATATAAATGATAAATTCCGAGCTTTTGGAGTGCTGAAAAGAATTCATTACTTAGCGTCATCTTATTACCAATAGAAAGCATTAGTATATCTCCTATGTAATTATAACTACTACTATTTAATACTTTCTTCGTGTACGTATATTTTAATTCATTTATTTTCATTAAGATTGATAGCGGTTGCTTCTCACAGATTAAAGAACTGTCGATGTATATATTGCCACTTGTTTTTGATATTTTCATTGATAGCTGCTGATTTCGCTTTATAAAATTTCTCTCTTTATCTGGCACAGTTACTTTAAAATTACCTTTACAGAGTGTACCAATCGGTAAATGTGTATCATCATTTAAATAAACATTAAATTTTTCTTTATTATTTTTACCCACATACTGAATCGAATCATTATAGTACTTATAATCATAAATTAAAAAATGATCAACTGTTCTCTCGTTAAATTGATTTCTGTCATTATAAAAGTAACTACTCGAAATAAGTAATGCGATAAATAAGATACTTATTTTATATAAACTTATCTTTTTGACAATAGAGATATACGTAATTATGACCATAAAAAATAACCCTAGTAGTGGTATTTTAATTAATAAAGCTCCACTTACTAAGGTTAAAAATAATAAAAATAAAATCATAGCATTAACTTTAAATAGTCCGTAATCTTATCAACATCAAGATCAACTTGACTATAATTCACACCTGTTTTTTTAAGCAATTCTATTGCATACGGATGGTTTTTATATGATTCTCTATAGTAAATATTTTTAATTCCTGCTTGGATAAGTGCTTTAGTACAATGTACACACGGAAAGTGTGTCACATAAACAGAAGCACCCTCAGTTGATACCCCGTTTTTTGAGCACTGTAGTAAAGCATTTACCTCGGCATGAATCGTACGTATACAATGTCCATCTTCTAAGTAACATCCAACATCAATACAGTGATCCTCTCCACTTACAGAACCGTTATAACCACCTGCGATAATACGATTATCTTTTACGATTGTTGCGCCAACATTTAAACGTTCACACGTTGAACGAAGCGCAAGTAGCATCGCCTGAGCCATAAAATACTCGTGCCAATTAATTCGCTCCATGATTCCACCTCTAGATTTCAATATGTTCTTGTAAATTTTCAAATGTTTTCTGACCAATACCTGGTATGTTCATTAAATCTTCTTTTTTATTGAACAAGCCATTTTCTTCACGATACTCTATAATCGTTTCAGCTTTCTTTTCTCCAACACCATTTAAACGCATTAACTCATCTTTAGTCGCAGTATTAATATTGACAACGATTTTATCACTAGTTTCGCTTTCTTTAACGTCAACCACTTCACCTTTCACTGGAACATACACACTTTTTTCATCGTGAAGTTTTTCTGATTGGTTAATCGAGTTTAAATCAGCGTTTGGAAGCGGGTCTCCTAAAATAATTAAATCTTTAATTCTCGCATCTTTAGAAATTTTATAGACATCTGAATGTTTCACCGCGCCTTTAATTTCAACGTAAATATACGCGTTATCTATTACTTCTTCAATCTCTTCGTTTGCACTAACGGAGTTATTTACCTCAACTGGTTCAGTATATTCAATATCATCCGTCGTTTTAAAAAATATTGCAATCAAAAAGATACATAGTATACCTAATACACTACTTAAAAGAATTGTTTTATATTTAAAAAATAATTCAGCCATATCGACACCTCTTTACATACATATGCTGTCAAATGCTGAATTATCTTTTTTTATTTTTTTGCAATATAAAATGTACGCTCAGAGTACTCTCTAATTTCTCCGTCAGGATCAAAATCACTAAATGTTTTAAGAAGCGTAAAATCAAATGATTCTAATACATTTAATACAGTTTTATGTGGGAATGTTTTTTGATAATGTGTCTCAAAATAACGATTATACGTATCATCATCATTTTTAATGAAAAACGTCAATTCATGATATAGTGATAATTCATCATCTTTAAATGTATTCCAAATATAGACGAAATCATCACTCTCATCACTAAACATTTCACCTTCAATTAGAGCATTTACTTTGCTTTCACTATGAATATCAAAGATAAACACCCCGTCATCATTTAAATGATTGTACACATTTTTTATAACTTTTTTAAAAGTATCAAAATCTTCAACGTAGTTTAAGACATCAACTGTAGCGATTATTAAATCAAATTGTTCATTTAACTGAAAGTCTGTCATGTCTTTTACGTAATAATCACTTGTAGAATCACCATTTTTTGCGATTTCAATCATCGTTTCTGAATTATCGACACCAATTTTTTTATCGGCTTTTAATTGCTTTAATATTTCACCTGTACCACAACCTATATCTAATATCGACGTTTCTTTATTATACGGGTGTATAATATCTAACCATAAACTATACGGTATATCATAATTCATTGCATCATATAAGTAGCTAAACGCCTCGTATTTAGAGCTCAACCGCTTCACCATCATAGTAAAGGCGTTCTAAATTATAATATTCACGCTCTACTTTAGTAAATATATGTGCAACAACGTCACCAAGATCGATTAAAATCCATTGACCTTCACGTGCACCTTCTACTGATACATTTAATCCTTTATCTTCAGCAAGATCTTCTAACGCTCTAGCAATCGCTTTTACTTGACGGTCTGACGTTCCATGACAAATTAAAATATAATCTGCAATCGTGCTTGACTCTCTAACATCAAACACTCGAATATCTTCTGCACGTTTACCATCAACTGATTCCACTGCTAAATCTAATAATGCTTTACTTTCCAAATTATCCATCCTTTTTTAATTATAATAGTTATAACATTTAAACGTTTCACTAAATATTTTTACATTTTTACTGATTAAAAATGTAATATTTCGTTTTGAAATTTCATAAACTGCTTGGTCTAAATTCTCTTCTTTAAATATGATATTACGTATATCTTCAACACCTGGTATATCTCTACCAGGTTCAATATAGTCTGCAACAAATATAATTTTTTCGATTAAGCCCATGCCCGCTCGACCAGAGGTATGGTTTTTAATTGCGAAGAGTATTTCTTTATCATTAATATAAAACTCTTTTTTCATAATCGCTGCCGCAGCTGGACCATGTAGTATCGCATTACCATAGTCTAAATACTCTTCACTAAATGCTGATTCTTTAATAATTTGTTTCATGTCATTATCATTATCATATTTACAGTAATCATGTAGCACCCCTGCGAGGTAACTTTTATCTTTATCTGCATTAAAAATTTCTGCCATCTTTACAGCAGTTTCAGCAACTCTCACTGAATGGTCAAAGCGTTTTTTAGGTAATTTCTCTTCAACGACTTTTTTTGCTTCTATACTATTCATACAGTCCGTGCTCCTCTATATAGTGATAGACATCTTTATGAACAAAATGATTATAATAATCATCATTTAAAATGCGTTTACGAATTTCACTTGAACTCACTTCAAATATTGGTACTTCCGCAGTTAAAAATGGGGCAGTAATCTTTAAATCATTCGTAGATCTTTTAAGAACAATAAAATGCACCATATCTAACAAGTCTTCGTAACGATACCAACGATCAAAAGCAGTAAACTGATCTTCACCCATAATAAAGTAGAGTTCATCATCTTTATATTTTTCTTTTAAAAATCTAATCGTATGATAAGTGTAACTTTTACCTTTATTTTTTAATTCATAATCATCAATAGATGTAAAGCTTAAATCTTTTGTCGCAAGCTCAATCATTTTTAAACGATGTGCTTCACTTACTGGTAGTTCAGTTTTATGCGGTGATTGAAATGCCGGTACGATTAAGACATGATCTAAATTAAATGAACGTTTCGCTTCAGTGATTAAATTTATATGTCCTAAGTGGACTGGATTTAAAGTCCCCCCAAAAACACCGATTTTGCTCATGGAAGTTCAATTTCTTTATGTTCTTTGTTTTCTTTGTATAACACGATAATACTCCCAATAATTTGAACAACAGTTGAGTTTGTACCCTCACTTACTTTAAGTGCAACTTCATCTTTACTTTCAATACTATTTTGTAGCACAGAAATTTTTAATAATTCATGTGTATCAAAATAATCGATAATTTGATTGTTAAATTCCTCAGTAACTCCGTGTTTACCCACTTGGAATACGGGCTTTAAATCGTGTGCTAACTTTCTTAAATATCTTTTTTGTTTACCTGTTAATGTCATTCATGACTCTCCTCTAAAAATTGTTTTAACGTCGACTTTACAGCTTCTTTATTTCCAGCTTTACCCGTCCAAATTTCATATGATAACATCGCTTGGTTAACGAGCATATCTAGTCCATTTATACTTTTATTAAAATGCGCCATAAATGGTGTAACCGCTGGATTGTAAATGAGGTCATATCCAACTGTATCTGTTAAATTACTTAGTAAATCGAGTTTAAATACTTTAAACGGATCTTCATTATTTAACCCAAGTGGTGTTGCGTTAATAACAATATCGAATTCACCACCATCAAACTGATCAATTGTTATTGCATTAAACTTTTTATTTTTAAAAGTTTCAAAACTTTCTTTACGTCTCGCAACTATTGTCACATTTGATCCGAGTTCTTGATGTGCAAGCAAGACAGCTTTTGCTGCACCCCCTGCACCTAAAATAAGTACTTTTTCATAGGTAAAGTGATTATCAATAATCGTTTTTTTATAACCAGAAACATCTGTATTATACCCATATAACTTATCATCCACTCGTTTGACAGTATTGACTGCTTGAATAGTTCTTCCGTGCCCATTCACATAATCTAAGTACTGGATAATCGTTTCTTTATGAGGTACTGTGACGTTAATTCCTTGAAGACTGTTCTCATTCATAATATTACGAATATTAGATAGTGATTCCGGTGTGACTTCAAGTTTATCGTAAAAAAGATTATCCCTGTTTAACTTAAAATTCGTATTATGAATTAATGGAGAATACGTATGTTTAATTGGATGTCCGATGACAGCATAATCCATTTTATTTCTCCTTAAAAACTGTTTGTCTTGCAATAACTTTAACTCCTTTAGGAACAGTGACTTTCACAGTAATGTCTTTATCTACCGTAATAAAACATAATCCACTGACTAAAATATCACTTCTGACATCTGTTTGAAACGTATATGTTTCAGCATCATCAATTAAAATGCGTTTCGTAAGTTCTGGTGGTGCGAGCAAACCGTTATAGTGCTTTTCATAAAAGTCTCTCGCATTATTTAACTTCGTACGGTGGACGTTAAGTCTATCACTTCTATAAATTGTAAAACTTGAGCGATCACCAGACACAAAATCAAGTTGTGCTAAATTTGATACGAAAAGAGTTTGACCTTCATCCAGTTGATAAGTGAGAGGTTTAATCTCTTTTCTCGGCATAATATATTTGACGTCATCTAAAGATAAAATATTACTCATTTGGCTTTTAGAGATAACCCCTGGTGTATCGTACATAAACTGATTTTCACCAAGTGGGATATCAATCATTCCAAGCGTTGTACCTGGAATATTTGAAGTTGTAATCACTTCTTTTTCACCTGTCGTTGCTTCAATTAACTTATTAATTAACGTCGATTTACCAACATTTGTCGTCCCTACTATATATACGTCTTTACCTTCACTGTGCGCGTTAATTGTATCAACTAATTCATTAAGTCCAAAACCTTTACTCGCTGATACAACAACTGTTTCATTTGCGATGATTCCTTCATCTCTAAGCATTTTTTTAAGACGATTCAACAAACGGCTAATATTTGTAGATTTTGGGAGTAAATCAATTTTATTTACAGCGACAATCACTTTCTTATTTCCAACAATGCGGTTAAATGACGGTATAATACTACCTTCAAAATCAAAGACATCAATAACTTTTACAATGAGACCGTCTTTTTCATAAATCGAATTTAACATCGTCATAAATTCTCCCGATTCAACGTTAACATCAGGTGTTTCATTGTAATTTTTTAGACGAAAACATCTTTGACAAATTACGTCTTCTTCGTGAATTCGACTACTCGGTACATATCCGCTTTCGTTTTTATCTTCAGACTGTAGAACGGCACCGCAGCCAACACATTTATATTCCGTCATTAACCATTCCTCCATTTTAATAAATCTTGATCGCCTAGCATAATCATAATCTTACGTTCTAATAAACGATTAAATCGTGTGATTGGTAAATCTTTTTCTTTTATTGGTAATACTAAAATACTATCAATCCTTGTTCTATTTGCACCAAAAACGTCTGTCATTAATTGATCACCAATCATGACAACCTCTTTTTTACTTACACCAAGCATCGTAATGCCTCTATGGAAACCTCTCATTGCAGGTTTTCTAGCAGTATAAATATAGTCTATTCCTAAATTTTTTGAAAAACGGTCAACCCTTGGTCGCTTACCGTTTGATAAAATTAACACTTGAATTTTAGCTTTTTTTAATTTTTCAATCCATTCGATAACCTCATCATTTGAATCTGGATCATCAAATGCTACGAGCGTATTATCTAAATCAATCATCACTGCATTTTTATTATGTGATTTTAAATATTCCGGTGAGATATCAGTAAAGTGATTTATATAATCACTCGGTAAAAAATACTTTTTTAATAAACGTTTCATATTATTAACCTCTTAAATTTTAAAAATAAAAAGCGCCCAAAAAATTAGGCGCCAAATAAATTATTCTTCAATTCCACGTGTTTGTTCAACTTCAGTTTCTTTGTAAATGAAGAAACCAACAATTGCTGTTACTACTAGAGCAAAAACCATAAGAAATAGCATTACTATACCCCTCCGAATTACAGTTCTTTCAATACTAATTTTACAGTGTTAGATGAGTGAATACAAGCTTTTCTAAGAAACTCGTCGTAGTTCATATCTGCTGAGCCGTCTGCTTTATCACTCATTGAACGTAAAATTAAGTAAGGTGTTTTAAATTGGTAACACGTCTGTGCGATCGCTGCTGATTCCATATCAACTGCTTTCGCATCTTTAAATGTGTTTAAAATAATGTGTTTTTTCTCATCAGTATCGATAAACTGATCACCACTAACGACTTCACCAACAGTGTATTTTACTTTGTCGTAAGCTTCAAGTGCATCTTTTGCAGCTTCAATTAGATCAGCTTCAGCATCATAATTTAACGGCATTGATGGCACCTGACCGATATCATAACCAAATGTCGTCGCTTCAACATCATGATGCACGGTATGACTACTAATAACCATATCTAATATATTTAATTCCTTAGTTAGACTACCGGCAACACCAGTATTAATTACACTGTCCACTTTAAACTCATTAATGAGAAGTGTTGTTATAATTGACGCGTTTACTTTACCGATTCCACTTTCAACAAGAACAATATTTTTATTTTCTAGCGTACCTTCATAGAATTCAACATGAGCGATATTTACAGTATGTTTGATATCCATGTCGCTTTTAAGAATTTCAACTTCTGGTCGCATTGCACCGATAATTCCAATTATATTAGTCAATTTTAACGATTTTCACTTTCATTTCATTTCCATTTGGAAGTGGAACATTGACTTCTTGTTTAAGTTTTGCACCGATTAACGCTTCAGCAATTGGTGATTCGTTAGAAATTTTACCTTCAAATGGATCTGCTTCTGCTGAACCAACAATTTTATATGTTTCTTCAGGTCCATCTGGTAATTCTTGGAACGTGATTGTTTTACCGATTTGAACTACAGTATTATCAACGTTTTCTTCAATAATTTTTGCGTAACGAATCATCTCTTCATTTTTAGAAATTTCTTGTTCAACGAATCCTTGCTCGTCTTTTGCTGCATCATATTCAGAGTTCTCAGAAAGGTCTCCGAAACTACGTGCAACTTTTATTTTTTCTACCACTTCTGGTCGCTTAACTGTTTTTAAGTAATCTAGTTCTTCTACTAACTTGTCAAAACCTTCTTGTGTCATTGGGTATTCTTTATTATTTATATCCATTATTTCTTCACTCCGTTATTTATTAATAATTAATAATCCATCACCAATATTTAAAAATGATGCGGATGGATAGTTTTCATATATATATTCATTAAATTTCTGAACTTTATCTCGTAGCTTAATTCTGTTTTTACTTTCCAGATTGTTATCGACAATTTGTCCACGTAAAAGAATATTATCTACGACGACGATACCATCTTCACTTAATAGCTGGCTAAACTTTTCAAAGAAGAGAAGATTATTTCCCTTAGATGCATCGATAAACACTAAATCAAAAGTATCATTAATTTCTACTTCTTTCGCATCACCAAGAATTTGTGTCACTCTTTCTGAAACGTTATATGCTTTAAAGTTATTTTTTGCTATATTATAAGACTCTTCGTTTTTTTCAATTGTCGTTAACGTAACATCTTCATTTACGTTTAACATATGGAGACCACTATAGCCAATAGCTGTACCAATTTCTAATATGTTTTTACTTTTTGTGAGTTGAATAATCTGCTTTAAAAAAGTTAATGCGTCACTGTCAATAATTGGCACTCGATGATCAACAGCATATTCAAACACTTCCTGAAATACTTCTTTTTTTGTATTTAATTGTCTTAAATAATCCTCTATTTTCATATTTTCACCACAAAAATATACAACCGGCATAGAATGCCAGTTGTAGATAATAGTTAGATACTAACATAAACCTTTAATAAATGAAAGCGAAATCAGTCACTTTCTATATACTTTTCTCTGTTTTTTTGATGTTCTTCATACGTTTCAGCAAAGTGGTTCTTACCGTCTTTATCTGCTAAGAAATAGAAGTAATCTGTATTTGCTGGGTTTAAGATACTTTGTACTGATTCAGGACCAGGTGACGCGATTGGACCAGGTGTTAATCCTTTATGAATATACGTATTAAATGGATCTTCCACTTCTAAATCTTCATATAAAACGACGTCTTTATGAATTCCTTTAGCATATAAAACTGTCGGATCTGTCTGCAGTGGCATTGAAGGATTTTCAGCGAGACGATTTAAAAAGACGCTCGTAATTTTCGCACGGTCTGCAAGACTTGTTGCTTCTTTTTCAACTAATGAGGCAAATGTTAAAAACTCGTGGAATGAAAATTCTTTTTCTTCATCTTCAATCGTTGCCGTATAATCGCCAGAGTTATATAAGCTAAACGAATTTGCTCTCGTTGCATCTAACATTTGACGAACAATTTCATTTAAGTCTGGTTGCTCTTTTGTAATATCATATGTTGCTGGATATAAATAACCTTCTAACGGATACTTAATATCATCAGCAAATATTTCATCTGATAACATATCTGGATAATCCTCTTGTAACTCTTTTAAATATTCTTCATCTTGAACAAGTTCAATAAAATCATCTTTATTGACAGGGAGTACCTCTTCAAGTAAATCGCCAATTTCATCGACAGTATACCCTTCAGGCACTGTTAATTTATAAAACACTTCTTCATATAAAACACCTGTTTCAAGTGTTTTTGAGATTGTTTCATAATCCATAGAAGGTGATAACTCAAATTGTCCCGCTTGGTATTCTGAAATACTATTTAAACGTAAATACAGCTGGAATAGCGTGCTATTTTTAATAATCCCCTCATCTTCTAACAATTGACTCACGTCACTTGAAGATGCACCTGTTGGAACCTCTACTTGTACAACTTTCGATGAATCTTCGTCTAGAGGTTTCATACCTTGCTTAATGTAAAACACACTAAAAAGTGTACCAATGATTATAAGTAGTACAATAATAAGTACGATAAATACCGAAATGTAGCTTGAAACGTTTTTAGAGAACTTTAAATCATCATTATTTGGCATAATTTCTCCTTATTTTCAAAAAATTGCTTCCGGCAATACCGGAAGCAATCTTTCAATTATTCTTCAACTTCATCAAAGTTTGTGTTTACTATTTCTTCAATCATATCCCATTCTTCATCTGAAGTAACTGGTGAGAACTTCATGTTTTCCTCATCTTCAAGTTCTTCAACAATCATTGGGATTAAATCAATTTGCTCTTCGTCGTCATCTGAGTTGAAATTACTTTCCTCAGCTAAAATAACGTAGTGCTTATTGAACCCTGGGTGTTCAAACTCTAATAATTTTCTGTAGAGTGTTTCATTACCTTCTTCATCGAAGAGTGTTAATAATTCTTCTTCTTGATTTAATTCAAATTCTTCTGACATCAAAATTCTCCTTTAATTAAACCGATCTAGATAGCCCTGCAAAATAAACACAGCTGCCATTTTATCGATTACTTTACTTCTTTTCTTTCTAGATAAATCAGCTTCTAACAATGTTCTTTCAGCTGCCATCGTGCTTAAACGCTCATCCCATAATTCAATTTTAATTGAAGGAAATCTTTCTTTTAATTTCTCTGAAAAATAAATTGAACGTTCTCCACTTTCACCAACTGAATTATTCATATGTTTTGGTAAACCAACGACAACCGTAGATACATTCTCTTTTTCTATAATTTTTACTAATTCCTCAATTTTAAAATCATCTTTTTCAGAATTAATTTTAAGAGTTGTTAGTCCTTGAGCTGTCCAACCAAGGCTATCACTTATTGCAACGCCAATTGTTTTAGTACCTACATCAAGTCCAAGTGTCTTATTCATTGAGTTCACGTGTCACGTAACTTTTCACAAGAACTTCCATAATCTCATCACGTTCAATGTGACGAATTTGATTTCTCGCTTCATTATGGCGCGGAATAAATGCCGGATCCCCACTTTGTAGGTATCCTACAATTTGGTTTACAGGATTGTAGCCGCGTTCTTCAAGTGTTTTGTATACATTTGAAAGTACGTTTTTAACATTTTCATTCGTTGCGTCTTCAATATTAAACTTCATTGTCTTATTTAAGTTATCCATGTATAACACTCCTCGACTACTTAGGTTAGATAGAAACATTATAACAAACTTTTAAATTATTAAAAACTATTAAGATAATCCTTAACAAACTGTAACGCTTCAGACATATTTTTAACATCTGTACCGCCACCTTGAGCCATATCTGGACGTCCACCACCTTTACCATCGACCGCTTCAGCCATTTTCTTGATTATATCTCCAGCTTTTACAATTTTTGTTTGTGCTTTCGGTACTGTGACAATCATCGATACTTTGTCATCAATATTAGAGATAAGTGCGATAATACTTTCTTGATTTTTAGATTTAACTATATCCATTGTCTCTCTTAATTCTTTAACACTATCTACTTTTACTTCAGTTGCGATTAAATTAAAGTCATTTATTTTGAACGTATCATCACTTAAATCAGATAATGCATCTTGTTGAAGTTCTGCTTTTAGAGATTTTACTTCTTTTTCAAGTTGTTTTTTCTCTTCAATTAAATTCTCAACTTTAGAAACTGTATTGTCCGCTTTTGCTTTAACAAGATAGTTTACAGATTCAACAGTTTCATTTTTTTCTTCATAATATTTCACTGCATATTTTGATGTAACTGCTTCAATACGTCTTACACCTGCACCAATTCCACTTTCAGAAACAATTTTAAATAGACCAATTTCAGCTGTATTTTTAACGTGGATACCCCCACATAATTCAACTGAGTATTCATCTATATCTACAACTCTTACTACATCTCCATATTTTTCACCGAATAATGCCATTGCACCTTTACGTTTCGCATCCTCGATTGGCATTTCTTCAATCACTACTTGAAGTGATTCAAATATCTTTTTATTTACGATACGCTCTATTTCTTTAATTTCATCCTCTTTTAAACCTTCTAAATGTGTAAAGTCAAAACGTAATCGTTCTTTTTCAACAAGAGATCCTGCCTGGTTTGCATGACTTCCAACAACATCTTTAAGTGCTTGGTGCAGTAAGTGAGTTGCCGTATGGTTTTTAATGATAAATAAACGGCTCTCTCGATTTACTTCTAATGTGTAATCTTCATCAATTTGAATGACACCTTCTAACACTTTTACTGTATGAATATTTTGGCCGTTCGGTCCTTTATAGACATTTGTCACTTCCATTTTACCGTGATCATTATAGATAATTCCTTTATCTGCAACTTGACCACCACTTACAGCATAAAATGGTGTTTTATCGAAAATGACATCGACATAATCAGTGCCATCATAACTATCGAGTGTTTCTTCATTGTTAACGATATAGAGTAGTTTAGAATTTTCTTTTAAGCTATTATAACCAGTAAAAATGCTATCTTTCGTTAACTTTTGATACGTTTCGGATTGAACATTCATAGAATCTGATGATTTACGTGCTGCACGTGCACGTTCTCTTTGAAGTTCCATTTCATCTTTAAATCCTTCAAGATCTACAGTAAGCCCATCTTCTTCAGCATATTCAGTCGTCATCTCTACAGGGAATCCGAATGTGTCATATAATTTAAATGCATCTTTACCACTAATGACTTTGTCTTCTTTTAAAGCTTTTTCTTTAACATTCTTATAGATTTCAAGTCCCTCATCTAACGTTTGAAGGAATCTCGCTTCTTCTTGTTCGATTACTTTTTTAATAAAGTCTTTGTTTTCATCGATTTCTTTATAGAATTCGTTCATAACGTCATTAACGACGTCAACTAACGTGTAAAGGAAAGTGCCATTAATACCGAGTTCTTTAACATAACGCGTTGCACGGCGGATGAGACGTCTTAACACATAACCTCTACCCTCGTTACCTGGAAGTGCACCGTCACCAATTGCAAAAGCAACTGTACGAATATGGTCACTGATCACTTTAAATGCTACGTCATCTTTGTCATTATCACGGTATTTCTTGTTAGATTTTTTCTCAACTTCTTCAATAATTGGGATGAAAACATCTGTATCAAAGTTTGTTGGTACGTCTTGAATCACACTTGATAATCTTTCAAGCCCTAAACCAGTATCAATATTTTGTTTAGGAAGTGGTGTGTAGGTATGATCACTGTTATGGTTAAATTCAGAGAATACTAAATTCCAAATTTCTAAATAGCGCTCATTTTCTCCGCCTGGATACATTTCTTCACGTGGTGTATCACCCTCATAGGATTCACCTCTATCGTAGAAAATCTCAGTGTTTGGACCACATGGCCCTTCTCCGATATCCCAGAAGTTTCCTTCTATACGAATAATACGATTTTCTTCAATACCAATATCATCTTTCCAAATATGATAAGATTCATCATCTTCAGGGTGAATTGTGACATACAGTTTTTCCTCTTCAAAATTTAACCATTTCTCACTCGTTAAAAATTCCCATGCAAATTCAATCGCTTCTTCTTTAAAATAGTCACCGATTGAAAAGTTGCCGAGCATCTCAAAAAACGTATGGTGTCTTGCTGTAAATCCGACGTTTTCAATATCGTTTGTACGGATTGATTTTTGTGCGTTCGCAATTCTTGGATTGTCTGGGTTTTCTGTTCCGTCAAAATATTTCTTTAATGTCGCCACTCCTGAGTTAATCCATAATAGTGTGTCGTCATTTACAGGGATTAAACTTCTACTTGGTTCGATACTATGTCCTTTAGATTTAAAAAAATCTAAAAACATTTGACGCAGTTCGTTTGTCGATACTTTTTTCATTAATATTCCTCCTAAAATAAAAAATAGAATTCACCCTTATAAAAAGGGGCGAATTCTATCCGCGGTACCACCCATGTTATGAATGTTATTCATCACTTTAAATTTATTAAAATTTATGCACATTTTTGTCGATGCATTGCTCTCATCTACCGCAATGTTTCTGTCATGTCATCAACTTCATTTTATTATTTGTTCAGTATAATTATATGAAGCGTACGCTTTAAAGTCAATTAAAATCAAATGGTGAAATACCTTCCATATTAATCATCGGATCGATGTTTTTATTTAACACTAAATCCATCGTTAACATATAATTCTCTTCACTATTACTAAGTTTAACGTGTGCTTTCGTGTCGCCATTAAATATTTCTGTTAAATACTCGGATAACAGTGTTTTTCTTTCGATACCTTCACGATGAATCGCTTCTATAAATGAGTCCTCTTCTCCGCATAATACGAGAGATTCTTTTGCGCGAGTGATTCCTGTATAGATAATATTTTTTTGGAGCATGTGATAATACTGTCTAACGATTGGCATGATAACAATTCGATACTCACTGCCTTGGGCTTTATGTATGCTTGTACAATATGCATGTGATAATTCCGTATAATCTTTTCTTTCATAGACAATTTCGTTTCCTAAAAAGTCGACGGTTATCGATTCTTTTTCGCCTGGACTCTCATCGTTATACGTAATTTCAGTAATAATTCCACTGTCACCGTTAAAAACATTATCTTCACGTCTATTTTCTAGTTGAATCACTTTATCATTTTCTCTAAAAATCTTATCTCCAAATTCGATTTCTTTTTTATCATCACTACTTGGATTTAATACTTTTTGAATCACTTTATTTAACTGGTCAATTCCAGCAGGTCCTTTATAAATCGGAGCGAGAACTTGTACGTCACGCATATCATAACCCTTTTTTACTGCACCTTTTACAACAATATCAACGACGTCGATAATACCACTTGCATTTGTTTTAAAAAATGTTCGGTCTGGGAAACGTTCTAATATATTTACAGGAAGATTGTTATTAATTTGATATGCAAGTTTAATAATCGAGGATGACTCCATCTGTCTATAAATCTTTTTTAATATAGTAACAGGAACTGTACTTGATTCAATTAAATCTTTAAACACTGTACCTGGTCCTACTGACGGAAGCTGAGCGTCATCTCCGACAAAAACAACTTGGGTTTCAGGTAACACATTTTTAATTAGCTGATAAAAGAGCCACGTATCGACCATCGACATCTCGTCAATAATAATTAAATCTGCATCGATGATATTATCAAGTATTTCATCTTCTTCAGTATCTCTACCATAGCCAATAATTCTATGGATCGTCGAAGCTTCTATACCTGCTGCGTCTTTCATACGCTTTGCAGCACGACCCGTCGGGGCTGCGAGTTGAATCGGGTAGTCATCACCTTCATAATCGATAAACCTTTCGATATTATGAAGCTTTCTATACACTTCAATAATTCCAGAAACAATTGTTGTTTTACCAGTACCTGGACCACCAGTAATTACAGAAATTGGACTTGTCACCGCGCGAATGATTGCTTCTTTTTGTTCTTCGTTAAATTTAATTTCTAATGAATGTTCGACTTGTCTTATAACTGCATTTATACGTTCATCACTTGGTGTGTGCACTTTAATTTGACTCAATGAATGTATTTTTTCAGCTGACTTTCTTTCGCTAATAAAAAACTTTTTCAAAGTAATTTTGTTATTACGAATGACTAGCTCGTCTTCTTCAGCAAGTAAATTGACACTTTTTAAAATATCATCACGTGTAAATATATCCCCTTTACCGTTAAGTAAAATAAGAGAAACTTCAATTAATTGTTCTAACTCGACATACGTATGCCCAAACTCATTAAGTTCTGTGTCAATCGCATATTTAATTCCCGCATATAAACGTTCGTTTGAATGGATATCAATACCTGCTTTTAACGCAATTTCATCTGCTTTTTTAAAACCAATGCCAAAGATATCTTCAACAAGTTTATACGGATTATTTTCTAGTATATGGAGCGTTTCATTTTTATACGTATCAAGAATTTTGGCACGCTTTGACGCATCAATTTGAAGCTCAATCATTATAAGATCTGCACGTGCAGTCGATTCATTTTGAACAACTGTTCGGTAGACGATGTTCTTTTTATCTTCAGATAGTCCTTTAACCTTGTCTAAGTTGGACTTATTTTCAATAATTAAATCTAGCGTATTGTCACCGAGTGTATGAGCGATAAGTTGGGCGGTCTTTTGACCAATTCCTTTAAATTTTTCACCAGATAAGTACTTAATAATACCGTCTTTTGTTTTTGGAATATTCTTTTTTGCACTAATTGCTTTAAACTGTTTACCGTATCTTACGTGTTCGACAATTTCTCCAGTAAACTGATAAGTCTCACCCTTATCGATCTGGTGAAAGTTCCCAGTAATAACCGCTTCGTCACTTAACTCTGTGTTCGTCTCGTCGATTTTAACAACAATGACGTAGAAGTGATTATCACTATTATGAAATATTATTTTTTCAACTGTTCCATTGATGAATAAATCATCTTCTAACGTCATTTGTGTCATATTTATTCCTCTTCTAAATTTTTAATTCCGTTATGTGCGAGTATGTGATCTGGCTTAATTTTAATCGCATTTTGAAAGTGTGTCTTTGCTGATTCTTTATCGTCATACTTTGTCCATTGGATAAGCCCTAAGTTATATTCAGAATCTGCGTGTGCATGTTCGCTCGTTATTTCAGTGAGTAAAAGTTCACCTTGGTCGAGTAAGCCTAACTGACACAGTGTTAAGGCATACTGAAATACGAGTTCATAATCTTCTTTACCAACTCGGTACATTTCTTCAAAAAAAGGTACCGATAAACTTAAATCCCCTTCATGAACGTGTGTCATTGCAAGGAGGTAGTTAATATCTTTATCATCGCTCATTTTGTCATAGACACTTAATAAAAGTGTACGTGCGTCTTTATACTTTCCTTCGTTAAAGTACATATTCCCTAACGTGTAATATGCCACTGCATTGTCTTTATCAAGTTCAATCGCTTTTAGTAAAAAGTTATTCGCTTCTTCTAATTTCCCAACATTATAAAGAACAGTCCCGCCATTAATATAATGAACGGGATTGTCTGGATCTTTTTCAATCGAAAAAAAAATTTCTTTTAATGCTGTTTCATAGTTACCTTGCTGAATGGAATGTTCGTAATTAAAACTCATGCTAAATACTCCAGTTTCTCTTCACCGTTAAACACTTCGTCAATCGTCGCGCCACCAATTACTCTGTCACCGTCATATAATACGACTGCTTGACCAGGAGTAATTGCACGCTGAGGTTCTTTAAATTTAACGAGTAATTTGTTGTCTTCTAATTTTTTTACGAATACTTCACTATCTTTTTGACGATATCTGAATTTAGCATTTGCATCGAATTCTTCAGGCATATCGTTTATAAAGTTTGTGTCTTCTGCAATTAAACTTGTCGAATATAATTTTTCGTTATTAAATCCAGTGACGACATATAATTCATTCGTTTCTAGATTTTTACCTGCAACAAAATATGGTCCCCCAGGCCCACCGATGCCTAAACCTTGGCGCTGACCAATTGTATAATACATGATTCCATCGTGTGTTCCTTTTTCTTCACCAGTTTCCATATCGATAATTTTCCCTGGTTTTGCAGGTAAGTAGTTGGAAAGAAATGTTTTAAAATCTCTTTCTCCGATAAAACAAATACCTGTTGAGTCTTTTTTATCTTTGGTCGCGAGATCATATTTATGTGCGAGTTCACGTACTTCTGTTTTATCAATTTCACCGAGCGGGAATAGTGTTTTACTTAACTGCTCTTTTGTTAATTGGTTTAAAAAGTACGTCTGGTCTTTATTACTATCGACACCTTTAAGCATTGTTACTTCACCGTCATGATTCACCCTCGCGTAGTGACCTGTTGCGACATAGTCCGCCCCAAGTTTCATTGCATGATCTAAAAATGCTTTAAATTTAATTTCTTTATTACACATGACGTCAGGGTTTGGTGTACGTCCACGTTTATATTCATCTAAAAAGTATTCAAACACTCTATTGTAATACTCTTTTTCAAAGTTTACTGAGTAATACGGAATACCGACTTCTTCTGCAACTTTTCTAACGTCTTCATAATCTTCAGTTGCAGTACACACACCAAATTCGTCTGTGTCATCCCAGTTTTTCATAAAGATTCCAATGACATTATATCCTTCATCTTTTAGCAATTTCGCTGTCACTGAAGAGTCAACGCCTCCACTCATTCCGACAACGACTGTTGTATCTTCTTTTTTCTTCATATATAGTTCAATCCTTTATTTTAATCGTTCATATAATTTTTTAAATGCCTCAATTGTTTTTGTAATATCATCTTCAGTCGTTAAATGACTAAAGCTTATTCTAAGTGAATGTGCCGCTCGGTTTTCGTTATACATTTCAGTAATGACATGTGAGGGTGTCACTGTTCCAGCGTTACATGCACTACCGCCTGAAATGTAAATACCTTCTAGATCGAGCGCTGTAAGTAAAAATTCTGTTTCAGAAAATGGTACGTAAATGTTTAAAATGTGCGGAGACTGATTATCTAAGTCACCATTAACTTCAAACTCAATACCCGCTTCTTTTAAGCCGTCGATTAACATTTTTTTACGAGATGAAATAACCGTATTTCTTTCATCTAACGACTCTACCGCATTTTTAATTGCTTCACTGATTGCATAACTATAGAGTAAGTTTTCAGTGCCTGCGCGGCGCTCACGCTCTTGTTTACCACCGACAAGTTGTGCGTGTAAATGCGTCCCTTTTCTGACGTATAACACACCGATACCTTTAGGTGCATATAACTTATGGCCACTCATACTCATAAGATCAACACCTAATCTGTCAACATTAATGTCAACGTGACCGACTGCTTGTGCAGCGTCGATGTGAAGTAGTACGTCTTCTGGTAACTTATCTTTTATTTCTTTAATTGGCTGTACTGAACCAACTTCGTTATTTACATAATGAAGTGACACGAGAGAAGTATTATCGTCTAACAACTCATTTAATTCAACCAAACTGATTAGACCTGTCTGATCAACTGATAGATACTTTACATCATTAGCTAATGATTCTGCTGTTTCTATGATTGACATATGTTCAATATTTGTCGTAATCATATTACTATTTGATTTAAAATGTGAGAGTGTTCCACGAATTGCTAAGTTATTAGATTCTGTTGCACCACTCGTAAATATAATTTCTTCGGGTTTTGCACCAATCATCTTCGCAACCTTGCTACGACTACTTTCTAAAAATGATTTTGCTTCTTTACCAACACGATGAATACTTGAAGGATTTCCGTAAATATTCGCGTGTTTTACCATTCCATTTAAAGTATCTTTATCGACTGGTGTTGTTGCCGCATAATCTAAATAAACACTCATGACACTTCTCCTTTAAAAACTAGATTCAGTAGAGATTTTACCATTTTTAAAACGATAAATATAGTCGAGTGCTCTAAGTCGTTTCTTTAGAAAAATAATCATATCTCTTGTAAGTTAGATGAAGATAAAAAAGGAGAGATTAAAGTGAGTAAAGATTTAAAAATTTCAGTATTAAACTTAGTTTATGTGCGTGAAGGGTACGATTCTAAAGATGCGTTTACTCGTATGCGTCTTTTAGCTGAAGAACTCGACCACACAACTTATGAACGCTACTGGATCAGTGAACACCACAATATGAAATCAATCGCTTCAAGTGCGACACGTTTACTAATTCAATATACATTACAACATACTGATAGAATCCGCGTTGGAAGTGGTGGTGTCATGTTACCTAACCATACGCCGTATATTGTTGCTGAAGAATTCGGAACGATGTATGAATTATTTGGTGACCGTTTAGATATTGGTCTTGGACGCGCACCAGGTACTGACCAATTAACAGCAAACGCAATTCGCAGAGGAAATCACCAAGGGATGTTTAACTTTGAAGATGAAATTCGTGAGTTACAATTCTTTTTATCAGATAAAGAAGCGCACGTCATTGCAAACCCTGGTTTAAATACAAATGTGCCATTATATGTACTCGGTAGTTCTACAGATTCTGCACACATTGCAGCTAAATTAGGATTACCATATGCATTTGCAGCTCACTTCGCACCAGCGATGATGAAAGAGGCATTTGAAATATACGAACGAAACTTCCAACCGAGCGAACAATTAAAAGAACCTTATAAAATGGCATGCTTAAATGTCTGTGTTCAAGATACACAAGAAGAAGCTGAATACGTCGTAACGAGTCATTATCAAAATGTCTTTGGTATGATTACAAATCACCGTGGACCGATGAAACGCCCAGTAACAAATATGGATGATATATGGTCAATGCAGCATAAAGAAATAATTCAAACAAGATTCCCAGTTCAAATTCTTGGCGATAAAGAAAAAGCACTTAGAGATTTAGAAAAATTCCAAGAAGAGTATAATGCAGACGAAATTATCGCAGCTACAGCGATTTACGACACAGATGCATTTATAAAAAGCTATAAATTATTTGAAGATGTTGTTAAGGAGTATAATAAAAAGCAATAAGGGTCTGCACTGACCCCCTAAATCCGGACACGGATTTAGGGGGTTATTCGTATGTCAAAGTATAGTTATGATTTGAAGTTAGAAATTATAAGAAGATATGAAGAAGGTTTTGGAGCAATCATTCTTTCAAAAGAGTTTAATATAAGCCATGACACGATCAACAATTGGATAATGGCTTATAATCTCTATGGCGAAGTTGGTTTAAAGAAAAGTTTATCTAAAACACGTTATTCTGGTGAGTTTAAGTTATCCGTATTAAAATATAGGATAAATAACGAAACTTCCTATTCAGAAACAGCTCAAGTCTTTGGAATCAAGAATCCATCTACAATAGCTGGTTGGCAGCGAAAGTATGATTTGGAAGGCTTTAGTGGTTTGTGTGGTACTTTAGGAAGACCTAGAAAACGTGAGGGAACGACTATGCCTAAGAATAACGATGAACCAAAAGAACTATCAAAGTCTGAGAGAGAAGAACTTATTGAACTAAGAGAAAGAAATGAGTACCTCGAAGCAAAACTGCTTTACCAAAAAAAGTTGGATGCCTTGCTTCGGGAAAAGCGTGCTCAAACAAAGAAAAGACGCAAGTAGTACTAGAAGTAAGGCAAATTAAAACAGAAGTTAAACTGAGTACTTGGTTAGAGATTTCTGAGTTACCAAGATCTTCATTTTATGAATGGAAAGAAAAATTAAATCAGGTAAATGAATCTGAGCAGCGATTAGTTCAACAAATACAATCCATCATTCAAGAATCTAGATTTACTTACGGCTATAGAAGAGTTGTACTCGCACTAAAGAATCTAGGTATTATTGTGAACCATAAAAGAGTGCTCAGACTTATGAAGAAGTACAATTTATTGTGTACGAAATTCACAACAAGAAGTAGAAAGTATAGTTCGTATAAAGGTGAAGTTGGAAAAATTGCAGATAATGAGCTAAACAGAGCATTTAACGTAGATCAGATGAATGAAGTTTATGTCAGTGATGTAACTGAGTTCAAAGTGGACAACTCAGATGTAAAAGTGTATCTCTCACCCATTATGGACTTATATAATAGTGAGATTGTGTCATTCAGTATCTCTACATCACCTACAGTAAAATTTACTTGTGAGTCCCTAGAGAAAGCTATTAAGAAGCTGCCTATAGAGCATAATCTCATGATTCATACAGATCAAGGGTTTCATTATCAGCATGTCAAATGGACACAATTACTAGAGCAGAATAATATCAAGCAGAGTATGTCTAGACGTGGAAATTGTTTAGATAATTCACCTATGGAGAATTTCTTTAGTTTGCTTAAACAAGAAATCTATTACGGTGTTAAATATCAAAATGTTCAAGAATTAATCGAGGCATTAGAAGAATATATTGATTGGTACAACAACAAAAGAATAAAAGAGAAATTAAATGGCCTGTCTCCTGTTCAATACAGGAAACAAGCCATATAAGAATTCACGGACAAGAATGTCCGGATTTATGGGTTCGGTACAGTCTCCCTTATTGCTTTCTTTTTGTTAAAATAAAGTAAATTAGACCACTAAAGAATATGACTTGAATAATTAAAATGGGTGCAATAACAAACAACAATTCACGCAATATTTTCACCTATCTTCACTTATAAAATCTTTAAATATTATTTTAGCACTTTTTGATCGTTTCATCATCTTGATTAAGATTGGAAGGATACTCTATGATACGAAATCAAATTAAATATATTAACCGCTTTAGAGAAATTGCGATCCTCTTTTCTAAAAGTGGACTCGGCTTTATTATCGAAGAAAGTGGATTAGATAATTTACTTAGCTTGCCAAGACGACTATTTAATAAAACACCACAACAAGAAGATAAAACAATCGCTGAACGTATTCGAATATTTTTAGAAGAAGCGGGTCCAGCATATGTGAAACTCGGACAAATTGCGAGTACACGAGGAGATATTTTACCTGAATCATTTATTAAAGAATTAGAGAAGCTTCAAAGTGAAGTGCCGCCTTTTTCTAGCGACATCGCAAAAGAGTTAATAGAGACGAATCTAGATATAAATATTGAAGATACATTTTTAATATTTGAAGATGAACCTCTCGGTTCTGCATCAATTGGGCAAGTCCACCGTGCGGTGTTAAAAACTGGAGAAGTCGTTGCGATAAAAGTTCAGCGACCAAATATCGAAAGAAATATCCGTACAGATTTAGAAATTTTGTCAACTATTGCTCAAGTTGCTGAAAATAATTTTAACTGGGCAAAACAATATCAAGTAACAGACATTGTTGAAGAATTATCTCAAGCGATTATTCAAGAGATGGACTATACAATAGAAGCAAGAAATATTAACCGTATTAAACGTCAATTTAAAGGAAATGATACTGTTGCATTTCCACACGTTTATGCCACGTTATCAAATAAGACGATTCTCACAATGGAATATTTTGATGGATATTCAATACGTAGTACAAAACTACTCGATGAAAAAGGATACGACCGTTATCACATCGCTGATACGTTAGCGCGTACTTTATTTACTCAAATTTTTGAACATGGATTTTTCCACGCAGATATTCATCCAGGTAATATTGTCGTTACTAATGAAGGTAAAGTTGGCTTTATTGACTTTGGAATGGTTGGAAAGCTAACTGAAGATATCAAACAAAACTTTGGTAGTTTACTTATTGGATTAATGCAAAAAAATTCTAAAAAAGTCGTTCGATCAATTGTACAAATGGGCGTTGTTCCAGACGGTGTCGATGTAAATGAGTTATATAAAGAAGCTGAACTTATGCAAGATAAGTATTACGATATACCACTTAAGGATTTAGAGTTTAGCGACGCAGTTAGAGATTTATTTTCAATTACGAATAAATATCATATTCACTTACCAAAAGACTTCACTCTACTCGCTAAAACACTCATTACTTTAGAAGGAAATATTGAAATGCTAGACAAAAATTACAGCATCTTAACAGTTGCTGAACCGTTTGGTAAAAGTTTACTCATTAAACGACTAAACCCGAAAAACATCGCAGAAAATAAACTTTCTGACTGGGTACTACTCACGACCTTAATTGAGGAATCACTGCAAAATTTACACCAGTTCTCTAAAGGTCTAGGTGAAAAACATCTTCCAGTGATGCTTGGGTTAAAACAAGAAAAAAATATCGCACGCCATCTAGATCGTACGATAAATAGAATTTCTTTCTCAATTGTATTATTATCTCTGTCAATTTTAATGGCAGGAATTATTATTGGATCTTCTGTGCTCGGACAAGGTTCTATATTATTTAAACTTCCAGTAATAGAGATAGGTTCTATACTCGCCATCGCAATGTTTAGTTGGCTCATATTTACGATATTTAAAAGCGGACGAATGTGACGACCTCCCTTTATTGGGAGGTTTTTTTAAATATAAAACATATAATCATCAAATTCATCTGGCTGACTAATTAAATCATAAAGTGTCGTATGAGCAATCACGTCACTTATTCCATCTCTAATTCTTCTCCATAAAAATCTTTCATTTTTTGTATCTTTATCATCTAATTCGATTGCTACGATATTTTCACCAACTGCTTTAAAAACATCGAGTACTGTAATTTCATCTGGTGGATAATTTAACTCATACCCTCCATATGCACCGCGTGTACTTTTTACAAGATTTGCTCTTCTTAAACACGCAACGATTTGCTCTAAATATAAGTCACTCACTCCACGTTCGTTTGCAATTGATTTTACAGAGCGTTTTCTAACTCCGTACTCTATAGCGAGTACATTCATAAAATATAAACCATAGCGGCCTTTTGTTGATATATTCACTTCTTCACCTCAGATGCACTTTTGTTATATAGTATATATAATAGCATAACGAAAAAGTTGGTGAAAAATCTAATGTCAAATGAACCTTTAAGTTTTCGCATGCGTCCAAAAAATATTGATGAAGTACTCGGACAAGATCATCTCGTTGGGGAAAAAGGAATTATTAGACGTATGGTCCAAGCGAAAAGATTACAATCAATGATACTTTATGGACCACCTGGTATTGGTAAAACGAGTATCGCCAGTGCGTTAGCTGGTAGTTCAAAATATAAGTTTAGAACGTTAAATGCTGTATCGAGTTCTAAAAAAGATATTGAAAAAATTATATTAGAAGCAGATATGAGTGGTAGTGTGATATTAATGCTCGATGAGATCCATCGTCTCGATAAAGCAAAGCAGGACTTTCTACTCCCGCATTTAGAAAGTGGAAAAATCGTGTTAATCGGTGCAACAACATCAAACCCTTATCATGCAATTAACCCAGCCATTCGTTCGAGAACACAAATTTTTGAATTACATCCATTGAAAGAAGACGATATTAAAACAGGAATTACTCGCGCATTAGAAGATAAAGACCGTGGGCTTGTTAGTAAAGATATTACGCTCGATGATGACGCGTTAGAACATTTTGTGAAAGCTTCAAATGGAGATATTAGAAGTGCGTTAAACGGTTTAGAACTTGCAGTATTAAGTGATACGAAAGATTCTATTCATGTCACGTTAGAAGATGCAAGAGATACGATGCAACAGAGTCAATTTATACACGACAAAGATGGAGATGAGCATTACGATGTGATGAGTGCGTTTCAAAAGTCTATTCGCGGAAGTGACGTTGATGCGGCCCTTCATTATCTCGGTAGACTTATTGAAGCTGGAGACCTCGTCACAATTGCAAGACGCTTGCTCGTGATCAGTTATGAGGATATTGGACTTAGTAATCCTCAGCTTCCAGGTAGAACGTTAGATGCGATAATTGCAGCTGAACGCCTCGGATTTCCAGAAGCGAGAATTCCATTATCTATGGCCGTTATTGATTTAGCGTTATCTCCAAAATCAAATACGACAATTAAAAGTATCGATAACGCACTTAGTGATATAAGAAAAGGTCATATCGGTGTTGTCCCAAAACATTTAAAAGACGGACACTATAAAGGAGCAAAAGAACTCGGTAACTCAATTGGTTATAAAAACCCACACGACTATAACAACAACATCGTCAAACAACAATATTTACCAGACTCTTTAAAACATAAACAATATTTTAAAGATGACGGTACTTCAAAATACGAAAGCTTCTTAAATGAAACTTATAAAAATTTAAAACCATTTAATAAATATTAAAAAAACGCGATCACTAAAGTGATCGCGTTTTAAGTTAACATGTTATTGTTAATTTGTTTTTTTAATTCTTTTCTTTTTTTAAGTAAATCACATGATTTAGATGCATTTTTAGAATTTAACTTTTGTTTTCTCTTAAAGAGTAACCCTTTAACTGACATCAAAGATCACGCAACCTTTCACCTTCAAATTACTACTCCAATATCTTAACACACTATTATAATTTTTAAAGAGTAAATTAATAGAATTTTAAAAAGACAGCCACAAAGTGACTGTCTAATGAAGCATCCGATATAGCCGTGTGTAGTTGTCGGGTTATTTGGCCTGCTTTGTGCAGGTGGGTGCTCTGTCAAATACTCATGAAGTCCCTTATAGGGCATGTCAATCATATTTGAACGCCAAGCTCCCTTTTATATAGGTGTTAGGTCAAAATGAAACCGACACATCACGTACTAATCAGGTGCTTCCTTTAAATTAATAATAGCACAACCATTATTTTGAAGCAATTTTATAGATTAGTAAATCTGGCATAAGTTGATATCACAGTTTTCACAATTAATAATATGTTTTAACTTTTTCATATGTTTAACTGTAATTATTTTTCTGTTTACTTCTATAATCCCTTCTTTTGATAATTCCTTTAAATAACGGTTGACAACTTCCCTAGAAGTTCCAGCAAGCATAGCAAGTTCTTGGTTGGTTAGTTTTGTATCGATAACAATTCCTTTTTTAGTATTTACACCAAATGAATTCGATAGTCTGACAATGACACTTGCTAAAGCACCCATTTTACCGTACATTAACATGTCTCTTAGTTTTGAGGAATGTCTTAACCTTTCAATTTCTAACCATCTCATCCATTCTTTAGTAAATCGACTATCATTTAACACTTTTTCTTCAAACTTATTCTTTTCAATTTTATGTAATACAACTTCAGTTTTAGATTTCGCAAACGACGTATGGCGTTTCGGTCCGCAATACAAAGTGACCGCACCAAATATGCAATCATTATTTAAAAAGTGAATCGCATTTTCTGATCCATCATCTTGTATTCTTAATACTAGTACTTCACCAGATTCAATTACATAAATGTACTCTGTTAAATCACCAGAGTGAAATATAAATTCATTTTTATTCACATGCATCTCTATGCCATTTTTCTTTATATAATCAATAATTAATTGTGGTTTAAACGTTGGAGAATTTGACAAAACTATCACTTCCCTATCGCTTTTATATTAACATATTTAGTGACTTTTATCACTTTATTGTTGAAAAATTGCAATTTAAATCTCAAATAGAATTAGTTGTAATTCAAATTTTTTTAGAAACTATAAATTTGTTACAAATATATGTCGAAGTGTGACTTTTATCACTTTTTTATAGAAGTAAATACAATACAATATTGTTATAAACAACATAATTGGAAGGTGAAATATATGGCTGATAAAAAAATTGTTAAACCTCAGCATGATCAAACAGTCGATCATGAAAAAAGTGTGAGTGAAGATGTACATAAACTCGACTTAAGAGGTACTTTATTTATGACAATGACACTCGGTGCTTTAATGCTAATTTCTTGGCTCGGCGTATTTATGTTATTTATGGAAAGAATGTAAAAAGGAAAGGTGAAATAAATGCACAAGTATGAAAAGATATGGCTAAGCTTTGGAACTGGAGCTTTAATCTTATTCCTTGTTATTTTAGGAATTTCAGCAGTTCACCAAGGTCACTCACCTGCTGCATCAGGGATCGAAACGATTAACCCTGATCACGTAAGAGATGATGAAAGATTTAAAGAGCCTGGACTCTATGAATCAAAAGAAGAAGGTTTTGATTACGATTTATACATGGTAGCAAGTATGTTTAGATATGAACCTACAGAAGTAGAAATTCCAAAAGGTTCAAGAGTACGCGTTATGGTTACAACTCCTGACGTAATTCATGGTTTTGAAGTAGCGAAAACAAACATCAATATGATGGCAGAACCAGGATTAATCTCTAAATATCATACAACATTCAACAAAGAAGGAGAATTCTTAGTTGTATGTAACGAATACTGTGGTACAGGTCACACTGATATGACTTCAGTAATTAAAGTTGTCGGGAGTGAAGAATAATGGCTAAATCTTATCTAAATACAACACAAAACGAAATATATTCAGCAGATACTGTAATTAATAAAAAAGATTCTAAATTAGTATTAGCAAATATGATTTGGGTAATACTCGCATTAGTAATCGGTGGTACTGCAGGTGCATTACAAACGTTCGTACGTTCGGGATATTTTGAATTACCACTAGGTATCGGATATTACCAAATCTTAACACTACACGGTGTAATTTTAGCTTTAGTACTTACATTCTTCTTCATTGTTGGTTTCCAAACAGCAGCTGTTTCAAGAGCAATGGGTGGCTTAACTGACGGTGAAAGAAAAGCAGGTTGGATTGGTTTTTGGCTAATGACAATTGGTGTGTTAATGGCAGCATCAATGATCTTAACTAACCAAGCTTCAGTACTTTACACATTTTACGCACCACTACAAGCACACGGTCTCTTCTATGTTGGGTTAACACTCGTCATCGTAGGTACATGGATTGCAACAGGTGCTCAGACAAAGCGTTACTTTAGATGGAGAAAACAAAATCCAGGTCAAAAAACACCTACGATTGCATATTTTGTTGCTATTAACAACGTCATGTGGTATGTATGTACCATCGGTGTCGCAGCATCAGCGCTAACTCAACTTATCCCGTGGTCATTTGGATTAATCGATACAGTTAACGTTAAACTTACACGTACGTTATTCTGGTACTTTGGACACGCACTCGTATACTTCTGGTTATTACCAGCATACATGGTTTGGTATGCAGTATTACCTAAAATTATCGGAGTTAAAGGTTTTTCAGATAAACTTGCAAGACTTAGTTTCGTCTTATTCCTATTCTTCTCTATTCCAGTTGGTATTCACCACCAATTAGTAGAGCCAGGTATTGACGCATTCTGGAAAGGTCTACAAGTAGTTCTTACATTTATGGTAATTGTTCCATCATTAATTACTGCATTTAGCTTATTTGCTTCATTTGAAACATATGGACGTAAAAAAGGTGCAACAGGATTATTTGATTGGTTTAAGAAGTTACCATGGAATGATTCAAGATTCGTATTACCATTTGTTGGTATGTTATTCTTCGTACCAGGTGGTATTGGTGGAATCATCAACGCATCAGGTCAAATGAACCAAGTCGTTCACAACACAATTTGGGTCGTTGGACATTTCCATATCACAGTAGGTGCGCCGGTTGTATTAACTTACTTTGGTGCAATGATGTTCTTACTTCCTCACTTAGTTGGCGGTAAGATGACAAAACTTACTAACTCTCTAGGATTATGGTTAGCATATACATGGGCACTTGGTATGGGAATCATGTCATTTGCAATGCATATGGCAGGTCTTAAAGGTGCACCACGACGTTCGACATTCTCTGAATATGGTGGACACGAGTTAGCTCAAGAATGGATCAGCTATCAATTACTACAAGCAATTGGTGGATCATTCTTATTAATTGCAATTATTATAGCGTTCTTTGCATTCTTCTTATCACTTAGAACACCTAAATCTGATACTGTAGAAGAATTCCCAATCGCCCGCTTTATGGATGATGGCGATGCGCCACTTGCTTGGGTTGAAAACTGGAGATTACTCATTATTATTACGATTTTCTTAGTCGTAATTGCATACACAGTTCCAGTTTCACAAATCTTCACAGAAAATATTCCAGGATCACCAGGGTTTAAAGCTTGGTAATCAAATACAAAAATAAGCTTAGCAAATTGCTAAGCTTATTTTTTATTACTTACCTTCTGGTTTAATTTGAAGATGTAGTTCATTTAGTTGTCTGTTTGAAACATTTGATGGTGAATCCATCATTAAGTCTTGAGCACTGCTTGTTTTAGGGAATGCGATAACGTCACGAATGTTGTCTGTTTTTGTCAGTAGCATTACGAGACGGTCAAGACCATAAGCTAAGCCACCATGTGGCGGAGCACCATATTTAAATGCTTCGATTAAGAAACCGAACTGATCATGCATTTGTTTTTCTGAGAATCCTAGTGCTTTGAACATTTTCTCTTGTAACTCTGGGTTAGAAATACGGATAGATCCCCCACCAAGTTCATATCCATTTAAGACGATGTCATAAGCATTTGCTTTTACTTTTTCTGGTGTTGTTTCTAGTAACTCAATATCTTCTTCTTTCGGTGAAGTGAATGGATGGTGTGCTGCAACGAAACGTTCTTCGTCTTCATCATATTCAAATAATGGCCAGTCTGTAATCCATACGAAGTTGTATTTATCTTCATCGATTAAGTCTAACTCTTTACCAAGTTTATTTCTTAAGTTACCTAAACTTGCATTTACAACAGATGCTTTGTCAGCGCCGAAGAATACGAGGTCATTTTCGTCAGCTCCAAGAATCTCTTTCAGTTCATTTTGTTTGTCTTCACTAAAGAATTTCGCAATTGGGCCAGTGAATGCACCGTCATTATATTTTAACCATGCAAGACCTTTAGCACCATATAATTTCACGTATTCTTCAAGTGCTTCAATGTCTTTACGTGAGTATTTATCTGCGCTATCTTTTACAACAATTGCTTTAACGATTCCGCCATTTTCAACTGTTGACTTAAATACTTTGAAGTCCACGTCTTTACTAAAGTCGCTAAGTTCAACAAGTTCCATACCAAAACGAGTGTCTGGTTTATCTACACCGTATTTAAGCATTGCATCGTCATAAGTCATACGAGCAAAAGGAATTTCTACATCGATATCTTTTACTTCCTTAAATACATATTGTAATAATCTTTCGTTCAGATCAATCATATCTTCAACGTCAGTAAATGATTTTTCAATATCGACTTGTGTGAATTCCGGTTGACGGTCACGGCGTAAGTCTTCGTCACGGAAACATTTAACGATTTGGTAATATCTCTCAAAACCACTTAACATTAATAATTGTTTATAAATTTGTGGTGACTGAGGTAGTGCGTAAAATTCACCGTGATGAATACGTGAAGGTACAAGGTAATCTCTCGCACCCTCTGGTGTTGATTTAGATAAAAACGGTGTTTCTACATCAACGAAGAATTCATTATTTAGGAATTCGCGAATTGCTGCAGTTGTTTTATGACGTGTTCTTAATGTGTCTTGTAATTTTTGACGTTTTAAATCAACATAACGATATTTAAGTCTTACGTCTTCACTTACAGCGTCATCCTCAATTTGGAATGGTGGTGTTTCTGCTTTAGATAACACGTTTAATGAATCTGCGACGACTTCTAATTCACCTGTTTGAATGTTTTCGTTTACTGTTGATGGATCACGTTTAACGACTTCACCTGTCACCTCAATTACGTACTCTGAACGTAATGTATCAGCGATCTCAGTTGCTTCTTTATGATCTTGATTAAAGACAACTTGAACGACACCTGAAGCATCTCTTAAGTCAATAAAGATTAATCCTCCGAGGTCTCGGCGACGTTGCACCCATCCTTTTAACGTCACGGTTTCATTAAGTTTTTCTAACGTTTCTAATACTAATGTTCTACTCATTATTGAATTGCCTCCTCTAAGTTTTCAAATGAATATGCTACTTCTTCACCAGTAGACATGTTTTTAACATTTACTTTACCTTCTTCTAATTCATTATCACCAATTACAATCGTATATGCAGCATTTTTTCTGTCCGCGTCTCTCATTTGAGCACGCATTCCACGTGCCTTATAGTCCATATCTGCTGTAATACCTTTTTGTCTTAACTGTGATAATAATACACTCGCATAATCACGAGACTCTTCACCCATCGTTACGACATATAAATCTAAAGTATGTGGGTTTTCAATTTCAATACTCTCAGCTTCAATTGCTAATAGTAGTCGTTCAATAGATAGCGCAAATCCAATTCCTGTTTCAGCTGGGCCATCTAACATTTCAACTAATCCATTGTAACGTCCACCACCCGCGAGTGTTGTAATAGAACCAAAGCCGTCTGCTGTACTCATTAACTCAAACGCTGTATGTGTGTAATAGTCAAGACCACGGACTAAGCTCGGATCTTCAACATACTTAATACCGATTTTATCGAGTTGGGATTTTACTTTCTCATAATATTCGATCGATTCATCGTTTAAGTAATCTGTAATTTTTGGAGCAGTTGACATTAACGGATGATTTTTATCTGTTTTACAATCTAAAATTCTCATCGGATTCGTGTCTATTCTTGATTGGCAGTCGTCACAAAACTCATCGATTTTCGGTCTAAAATGTTCTTGGAGTGCTTTTTGATATTCTTTACGGCTATCAAAATCTCCAATTGAGTTAATGTGAAGCTCTAAATCTTTTAACCCAAATGATTCATAAAATGCCATAAGCATACTTAAAATTTCTACGTCAATTAATGGATCTTCAACACCGATTGCTTCTACTCCAAACTGAACAAATTGTCTATAACGTCCTTTTTGTTGGCGTTCGTATCTAAACATCGGTTGGTTGTAGAATACTTTAATCGGCTGATTTGGATCACCGTACATTTTATTTTCAATGTAACTACGTACAACTGGTGCTGTACCTTCTGGACGAAGTGTCATGCTTCTGTCACCTTTGTCCTTAAACGTATACATTTCCTTGTTGACGATATCTGTCGTATCACCAACTGCTCTTACAAATAAATCTGTACTTTCAAAAATTGGTGTTCTAATTTCTTGATAATTGTACTTTTCACATACATTTTTAAGTGTATCTTCAATGTACTGCCACTTATATGAATCTTTCGGTAAAATATCTTGTGTACCGCGTGGTATTTGAATCATGTATTTCCCTCCATAAAAATATCCCTTATACCATAAAGGTATAAGGGACGATAATATCGTGGTGCCACCCTAATTTAGTAATTACTTACTCTCATTTAAAATATTATATTTTATAAATAGAAGTGTCTCAAATGTTTAAAAATGCGTTATTTTCACCAACCATAACGTCTCTGTCATTCATTTAAAAACATTATCTTCTATAATTAGTATCTAGTAAATTATAATTTCTTAATACGATATAGTCAATTATTCTTTATTATCGTAGTCGGTTACGTATATTTCTATACCTTCAACAATACCGTAAACGAGTCGGTTTTGATAGTCTTCAGTGTTTAGTAAGTAGTCATCTACATCATTACTTAAAAATCCAAGCTCAACAAGAGTTCCTGGATATTTAATTTGATCGATGACTTGGTAAGGCATTGTCTGAACTCCTTTATTCGGTAATAATGATTGCTCATTTAGTCCTTCATTTATTGCAGTCGCTAAATCAATTTGACTGTCGTGTGCATAAAACGTTGTAAAACCAGTAGGTTCGTTAGACTCAAAAGCATCACTATGAAGTGATATAAAAATATCACCTTTAGCATCGCGGTCATCGAGCTCAACGGTTTCATTTCCCGCTCTCGTCATAACAACTTCAGCATTCGACTCTTCTAAAACTTTTTGAAGCTTTTCACCAACACTCATGACAATTGCCGATTCATTTTCTCCATAATAAGACGGCGCCCCGGGATCACTACCACCATGACCAGGGTCTATGACGACTTTAATTCCTTTAAGATCATATTTTTTATCTTTAAAATCGATTGTTATATCTTCGTAGTCATTGTGAGGTTCATATGATTTTACAATATATACAAAAGAAAAAATAAATATTAAAGACATTAGAAATATAAATAAAGGTTTTACATATAAATGTTTTTGAGTCTTTAAAAACCATATGACAAAGTTCAAAATTTTAGATATGAACTTCTTTAATACATTCATTAAACAATCTTACCTTCTTTTGCTTCGTATATCAGGGTAATCGGTCCTGAATTTGTGAGTCTTACATCCATATGCTCACCGAAGAATCCTGTCTTTACGTTCACACCATGACTTCTTAACTCCTCGTTAAAGTACTCATAAAGCTCTTTTGCGTAATCTCCACTCGCTGCATTTATAAATGACGGACGATTTCCTTTTTTAACGTCTGCGTAAAGTGTAAATTGAGATACACTTAATATTTCGCCATCGACATCTTTTAACGATAAATTAATTTTACCATCATCATCTTCAAATGTTCTCGCTTTAACGATTTTTTCTGCAAGCTTTTTTGCATCTTCTTTTGTAGAAGTTTCACTCACACCAACTAAAAGCATAAAGCCTTTATTTATTTCGTTAAATAATTCATTTGTCATGACTGATGCGTGACTTACTTTTTGAAGCACTACTTTCATCTGACATTCACCTCACTTAAAGACTCTTTCAACGCTATAAATATCTTTTAAGTTTTTAATTTTATGGACGATTTGATTTAAATTTGCTTTAGACTCGACCATAATTGATATATTTACTTTGGCGTGACTATCTGCATTTGTTTGGCCACTGACTTCAGTAATCGGAATTTTCTCACTCGATACTAAATTAAGTATTTCATTGACTAGTCCGCTTCGATCGAAACCTTTAATTTCTAATATAACTTTATATTTTTGTTTTTCTTCTTTATCTTTTAACCAAGATACATCAATCAATCGGTCGGTTTCATTTTTAATATTTGAACAGTCTTTAACATGTACTTTGACTCCGTGGCCTTTTGTAATATAACCGACAATATCATCACCAGGTACTGGGTTACAACATTTTGCGAGGCTAACAAGCATCCCACCAAGTCCTTCAACGATAACTCCAGTATCAGAATGTACGTTTTTATAATCTTTCGTACGTTCAACTTCAAGTAAAGGTTCTTTTTCTTGTTGCTTTTTTAAATGATTTGTTAAACGATTAGCAATTTGCTGCGCTGTAACCCCGCCAAATCCAACCATCGCAAACAAATCATTAATTTCTCTTAAATTATAACGTTCTAAAACGACTTCTACTGATTTGTCATCAAAGGCTTCTTCTAATTTGTAACCATTTGACTTAATTTCTTCTTCAACTTGTAAACGACCTTTTTCGATGTTTTGTTCTCGGTCTTGTTTTTTGAAAAATGATCGAATTTTGTTTTTAGAACTTGATGATTTCACTAAATTTAACCAGTCTAAACTTGGTCCATATGATTGTTTACTCGTTCTAATTTCTACGATATCACCAGTGTTTAACTTATAATCAATAGGTACAATTTTACCATTTACTTTCGCACCGATCATTTTGTTACCAACTTCTGAGTGGACAGAATACGCAAAATCTATCGGCACTGCACCTTGAGGTAATTCGACAACGTCGCCATTAGGAGTAAACACGTAAATTTTGTCTGATAGCATATCACTTTTTAATGCTTCCATAAATTCCTCAGCATCTGTATACGATGATTCATTATCGACAATTTCTTTTACCCAGTTATTCGTTGGCGCCTTGATGTTTTTACCTTCTTTATAAGCCCAATGTGCAGCAACCCCGTGTTCTGCGATTTCATGCATTTCAAATGTACGTATTTGAATTTCTAATGGATCCCCGTTAGGTCCGACAACTGTTGTATGCAGTGATTGATACATGTTTTGTTTTGGCATCGCGATATAATCTTTAAATCGGCCTGGGACCGGCTTCCAAATCGTATGGATAATGCCTAGTACCGCATAACAATCTCTTATATCGTTAACGAGTACACGGACCGCGAGTAAGTCAAAGATTTGATCGAACTCTTTATGTTGATCGTTCATTTTTCTATAAATGCTATAAATGTGTTTAGCGCGACCTGAAAGTTGGTGATCAATGTGAGATTTATTAAGTTTTGTTGCAATATCCTCAATCGCCTTATTAATAATAACTTCTCTTTCACTACGCTTCTTTTTCATATAACTAACAATTCTAAAATAACTGCTCGGGTCGATATAACGAAGCGCAATATCTTCAAGTTCCCATTTTATACTAGATATACCGAGACGATTTGCGATTGGTGCGTAAATTTCTAATGTTTCTGTAGAAATTCGAACTTGTTTTTCTTCAGGCATCGCTTTTAACGTACGCATATTATGTAAACGGTCAGCGAGTTTCACTAAAATAACTCGAATATCTTTTGCGATCGCAACAAACAGTTTTCTATGGTTTTCTGCTTGTTGCTCTTTTAGCGAACGGTATTTAACTTTTTCTAACTTAGTGACTCCATCAACGATGGCTGCGACTTCTTCATTGAACATTTCAATTAAATCTTCATGAGTATATTCAGTATCTTCAACGACATCGTGTAAAAATCCAGCAACAATCGTCGGCGTATCTAACTTTAACTCTGCTAAAATCCCAGCAACTTGTACTGGATGTAAAATATAAGGTAAGCCATTTTTTCTAAATTGACCTTCATGCGCTTTTTCTGCAAGATCATAAGCACGCTTTACAGTATTTAGTTCATCATCATTCATATACTTTCCGCATAAGTTAAAAACGTCTTCCGCAACATATGGGTATTCTTTATTACTCATGATCTCACTCCTTAAAACTTAATATTATACAAAAGTGCCTGATTACTCAGGCACTTATTTTTATTCATTGTATTCTAACAGTGAAATAAAGTCATAATCTTTAATCTTATCGCGTCCATTTAAATAATTTAATTCAATTAAGAACGCTAGTCCGACGACTTCACCGCCAAGTTTTTCTACAAGATGAATCGCTGCTTCAATTGTACCACCAGTCGCAAGTAAATCATCGGTAATTAATACACGCTGACCAGGTTTGATTGCATCTTTATGAATTTCTAAAGTATTCTTTCCATACTCTAAGTCGTATTCATAAGAAATCGTTTCTCTTGGTAGTTTGTTTGGTTTACGAACAGGTGCAAATCCAATGCCGAGTCTATATGCAACTGGGCATCCGATAATAAAACCTCTCGCCTCAGGACCGACGATAATGTCTACATCTTTATCTTCAGCGTATTTAGCAATTTGATCGACTGCGTAACCAAAAGCTTCTCCGTTGTCCATAATTGTAGTTATATCTTTAAATTGGACGCCTTCTTTTGGCCAATTTTCAACTTCTGAAACGTATTCTCGTAAATTCATTTAATCTTACCGCACCTTTTCATTTAATACTTATATTTTATCATAATTTAGCAATGTCTACATAGTTTTATTCATTAATTAATTTTTCAATGTATGTTTTTAATTCTGGTCGTGACGTCATTTTTAATTGTGTTTCCGAGTTTAATTTTTCCTTTAGTTGCTTAAAATAATTCGACTCTATGACAACAAGGTCTTTTGTATTTTCTTCATCGAAAAATATGACACCGTTTTGGACTGAAATTCTATTTAAATCTTCCAACGTATTTGTCACTTTCACTAGCATTTGCATAGTTATACTATGTTTTTTCGCGAGTTGTGGCGCGAACTTTTTTAAATCAATCGCACCATTATTCGCATGGATAATCGTATTATATACTGCTTCAATCGTTTGTACTTTAGGAATTCCACTAAAAAATAAGTTGTCTTTGTCATCAAAAATCGCAATTAACTTTGAAGGCTTTAATTGTTTTAACGTCGTTTCGAAATGATCCATTGAAATTGGTAAATCTCTTAATATAACTTGTGACACATTATAAGGAATTGTCTCACCGTAGTGAAAATAATTACTCCCTAGTTTTTCCTTGTCTTCAGCGATAAAGAAAATATCTGTATCTTTATTAATTATAGAAAAATTTTGATTGTTTTTAGAACGCATATCAAATAACTGCATATCTTTAATTTCAGCGTCTTCTAAAACGAGTTGAACTTTTTTAACTCCATTGAACTCATTTATACCGAGTCTTCCAATCGTATAGATTTTTTCGCCGATTGACGTTTCGTTAAATAAGTGTCCAAAATTAAAGCCAATGACTTCGAAACTATAATCTTTTAATGTCATCTTTAGGTGTTTACTATCCACACCGATTTGACGAATTGTTTCGATAGTAGAATTACTTACCATCACCGTTGGCACTAAAAATCCATGGCCAAATGGACGTAATTCGTTTAATTCCTCAAGATCCTTAATCGTTATGTTCGGATTTGTTATTTTAAAATCAATATCTTTTGTCGGCTTTAATTTTGAATATGATTGATTCATTAATGTCGTTAACTCTACTTTAAAATCTTCAATTAGTGATTCATCGACCTTAATACCAAACGCTTGGTTATGGCCATTCGCAGTATGATCAGTATTTAACTCTCGAAGTGTTTTTAATAGCTCAATTGTATTAATCGAGCGCGCAGAACCTGTATAAACATCTTGATCTTTCGTTAAAAGAATGGCTGGGACTCCGTAATTTTCAACAATTCTAGACGCGACAATACCTAGTATCCCTGGATGCCAATCTTCACTATATAGTACTTGAATTTTGTCATCACTATTTACTAATTGTTCAGCTTCAATATACGTTTCATCGACCATATCTTTTCTCGCATCATTTAACATTTCAATATCAGCCGCTAACTCTGAAGCCTCTTCAGGAAACTCGTTTAACAATAAATATACCGCAACACTCGCTTCGTCAATACGTCCAGTTGCATTTAATCTCGGTGCAATCGTAAAGCCGACGGTTTCTTCATCGACTTCTTCTAGTCGTCCCGCTTCTTTTAAAAGTGCTTTTATACCGGTATTCATATTATTATTTATTGATTTTAAACCTTTTATAGTGAAATATTTATTTTCGTCAAACATAGGCACCATGTCTGCAACAGTACCGATCATCACAAGTTGCATGTATTCCTCTTCATCTAATTCAAGTGCTTCAATTAGTTTATACGTAATTCCAACACCTGCTAAATATTTACACGGATAGTCCCCTTCTGGATGATTCGGGTGAATAATAACCGCATCCGGTAGTTCTTCAGTAAATTCGTGGTGATCGACAATTATAACGTCAATATCGTTCTTTTTTAAAAGCTCAACTTCTTTAATCGCCGAGACACCGTTATCGACCGTAATTACGAGGTCAAAATTTCCGACAACTTCATTTTCAATAAAGTTATAATCTAGTCCATATCCTTGTTCAATACGATTCGGGATAAAGAAATGAATAGACGCACTTTTTTTCTTCAGCGCCTTATAAAGAATTGTCGTACTTGTTATACCATCTGCGTCATAATCTCCGTAAATTAATATACGACTATTATTTTCGAGATGTTTTAAGATTAATTTTGTTGCTACATCGATATCATAAATTAAAGAAAAATCATGCGTGTGAGGATTTAAAATCTTTTCTAAATCATCTTCAGTCGTAAACCCACGATTTTCTAATAATGTTTTATTCAATTCCGATAAATTGTATTCTTTAACCAAGTCCTCTGTAATTTCATCAGATAATTCTCTCATCATCCAATGATATGTTGATTGATACATAAATATCATCCTTTAAAAAACGTCTAGGCAAAAGCCTAGACGTTTATTTTATACTAATACTTTATCTTTATTATTACGTTTTTCTTCGTATACAACAAGTGTACCACCATTTTTACGAAGTTGCTTTTTCTTAAGTACTCCCCATAACTGAATCGCAATAAATAGTGAAGAATATACCCCACTAATTAAACCGACAAGTAACGCTACAGAGAAAGTAAATATTGACTCACTACCCATAAGTACGAGGAAGACTACAACTATAATTACTGTAAGTACCGTATTTAATGAACGTGTCATTGTCTGTCTTAATGATGTATTAATGAGACGATTAATATCCGCTTCTGAGCGGTACATTTTCATTTTTTTATTGTTCTCACGAATACGGTCAAACGTAACAATAGTATCGTTAATTGAGTAACCAACAATCGTTAAAACTGCCGCGATAAACGTAATATCAATTTCTAATCTAAAGAGTGAGAATACCGCAATCATTATAAATACGTCATGGATTAACGCAATTACTGCTGGTAGTCCCATGCGCCATTCAAATCGTATTGAGACGTAAATAATAATCGCAACAGATGCAATCAGTAACGCTTTAATTGCATTTTTAACGAGCTCTTGTCCAACGACTGGACTTACTGTACTCGTCATTGGTGTCTCACCATATTTTTCTTCAAAGAATTGCTGAAGTTCTGCAATTTGATCCTTGTTTAAATCTTTAGAATATCTCGCAACAACCGTGTTGTCACCAGATTTTGTTAGACTTTCAGGCTCTAACTTTAAAGTCGTAAGGTCTTCACGAACAGATTCTTCGGTTGTACTATTTTCAACTACAATATCTGCACGTGTACCACTCGTAAAGTCGATACCTAAGTTTAATTTAAAGATTGATAAAATAATCGCACCGACTAAAATTATAACTCCACTTAATAAGAAGAACTTTTTCGCATGTTCAGCAAAGTTTAGACGGTCCCAAACTGTTTGTAAGTCTTGAACATTTACGCCTTCACGAATATTATGAATGTGTTTTTTATTTAATCCGAATAATCCTGGCTTATTATCCAACCGTCCGGAACTAACGAGTAATCTCATTAGTACACGCGTTAAGAATACAGCTGTAACGAAACTCATTAAAATAGATAATAGAAGCATCATCGCGAATCCTTTAACACTAGAAGTACCGAAGATAAATAAAATAATCGCTGCAATTAATGTCGTTAAGTTGGCATCAATAATTGTCCATAACGAACTACTTGCACCTTTTTTGTACGCTTCTTTAATACTTCGCCCAATTCTAATTTCTTCTTTAACTCTTTCGTACAGTATAATATTGGCGTCTACTGCCATTCCGACCCCTAAAATAAGTGCTGCGATACCTGGGAGTGTCAGTACCCCACTAATTAAGTTAAACATAACTAGTGTTAAATAAACGTACACTACAAGTGTTAGAGACGCGATTAATCCAGGAACTCTATAAAACACTAACATGTAAAGTAGTACGATTATGACACCAATCGCACCTGCTTTAACTGTCTTATCGAGTGCTTCTTCACCAAACTGTGCACCAACACTCGTAGAGAAAATCTCATCAAGCTTCACTGGTAGTGCACCAGAGTTAAGAAGTGCTGCGATATTCTGAGCACGTTGTAAGCCGTCTTTATCACTAAATCCACCAGAAATCATGACTTCTGTAGAGTTAATCGGCTGATCTACAGTTGCTGCAGAAATGTATTTTGGATCGTCTGATTGCATTTCTTTTTCAAATGAATCAACGCCTTCTTCAAAATCCATCCAAATAACTAACAAGTTTGTACCTTGCGGCATCTCTGATACTTCTTTAGTAATTTCATTAAACTTATTTGCGTCTTTAAGTTTTAACGACACAATTGGTTGGTTTAAATCGTCATATCCTTGACTTGCCCCACCTTGAACTAAATCTTTACCGGATAGTAAAACATTGTCGTTTACGTCACGGATTGTCAGTTCAGCTTGAGTTGAGAGTAATTCTCTTGCTTCTTTTTGATCTTCAACCCCAGCGAGTTGTACTCGGATTCTATTCCCTTCTTCAATTTGAATATTCGGTTCAGAAACACCGAGTACGTTTACACGTGAATCTAATGTAGAAGCAGTTGCTTCAACATCTTTTTGGTCAATTTTATCGTCTTTTTCTAATGGTTCCACTTGATACAGTACTTCAAATCCACCTTGAAGATCTAACCCCAAATTGACATCTTTAACGACGTCTTTATAAGTCAGACCGATCACTGTACCAAGAAGAACAACGATAAGTGCTAAACTTATAATTCTACTTGGTTTCTTTTTCACAATGTCACCCTTTACATAGTATGTATAAGACTATATTAATTATAACGATTATTATGCCAAAACTAAATAAAAATAAAAAAAGTCGACATCTGTCGACTTTTATTTGTTTACAACTTGATGTAAAGCTCTACGTTCAAAACGTAAAGTAGTATTTTCATCGACCTTTAAGTACATATAGTTCGCATCGAATGATTCTACTTCACCAGTGAGTCCGCCGATTGTAACAACTTCGTCACCTTTTTCTAAACCTGCTTGCATTTCATTCATTTGTTTTTGTCGCTTTTGAGCTGGTCGAATCATTAAGAAGTACATGATTAAAAAGATTGCTAAAAACGGAAATAAAACGCTTAAAATTTCCATGTAACCCCTCCTTTAAAAGTTTTTTGGATTGTCTTTATTTAATCCATATTTTTCAAAGAAAAACTCTTTAAAATCTAATAAGCTATCATTTAAAATAGCTTGTCTGACGTCACTCATCAAGTTTAACAGAAAATATAAGTTATGGTAAGTTGTAAGGCGAGCACCTAGAATTTCGTTCGTTTTAAACAAGTGTCTAATGTATGCACGTGAATAGTTTTGACACGTATAACAGTCACAGTTTTTGTCTAATGGACCAAAATCACGACTATATTTATGATTTTTCACGACAACTCGTCCTTCACTCGTCATCGTCGTTCCGTTACGTGCAATTCTTGTCGGTAACACACAGTCAAACATGTCCACTCCTCGGATTACACCTTCAATTAAGGCATCTGGAGAACCTACCCCCATTAAATATCTCGGTTTATCAAAAGGTAAAAGTGGTACTGTTTCTTCAAGCATTTCATACATTAAAGGTTTCGGTTCACCGACAGATAACCCACCAATTGAGTATCCTGGAAAGTCTAAAGATGTAATTTCTCTTGCACTTTGTTTACGTAAATCACTGTATTCGCCGCCTTGAACGATACCAAATAATGCTTGGTGTTTATCATTACCAGACTTTACGTGGTGATTTAAACCTCTCTCTGCCCATCGTGTCGTTCGTTCTAATGAGTCTTTAACGTATTCACGACTCGCAGGGATCGGCGCACACTCATCAAACGACATAATAATATCAGCACCTAAGTCGTGCTGAATATCCATTGATTTTTCAGGTGTTAAAAATAATTTCGAACCGTCTAAATGACTTCTAAAATGAACACCCTCTTCTTCAATTTTACGCATGTTTGAAAGACTAAATACTTGGAATCCACCAGAATCTGTTAAAATTGGTTTCTCCCAGTTCATAAATTTATGCAGTCCACCCGCTTCACGTACTAAATCACTTCCTGGTCGTAGCCATAAGTGATACGTGTTCGATAAAATAATTTGACTGCCGATTTCGATTAACTCTTCACGAGACATTCCTTTTACTGTAGCAAGTGTCCCAACCGGCATAAAAACAGGTGTTTCAATAATTCCGTGTGGTGTGTGAAGGCGTCCAGCACGTGCACCTGATTGTTTACACGTATGGACGTGTTCATATCGTATTGCCATAATTTCACCTCTAAATAATTAACATCGCATCTCCAAAACTAAAGAAGCGATAATTGTTCTGAATCGCATGATTATATGCGCTTAAAATATTTTCACGTGTAGAAAACGTACTTACGAGCATTAATAACGTCGATTTTGGTAAATGGAAATTCGTTATTAATCCGTCAACAGATAATATATCTTGCCCAGGATAAATAAAGATATTTGTCCAGTCACTCGTTGCGGTAAATGTTTCATACTTTCTAAAGTTCGCTTCTAAAGTACGCGTAGACGTTGTACCAACACTAATAATTCTATCGCCATTTTCTTTTGCCTGATTTAAACGCTCTGCTGCACTTTTTTCTATAGAGTAAAACTCACTATGCATATCGTGTTCTTCAATATTATCTACAGCTACTGGTCGAAATGTTCCAAGTCCAACATGAAGCGTAATATAGACGATATCAACACCTTTAGCTTCGATTCTTTCTAAAAGCTCTGTTGTAAAATGAAGTCCCGCAGTCGGTGCAGCAGCACTTCCACTATGTTTAGAAAACACCGTTTGGTATCTTTCTTTATCGTCCAATTGTTCTCTAATGTATGGTGGAAGAGGCATTTCACCTAAACCATCTAATACTTCTTCTAAAATACCTTCATAATTTAATTTTACGATAAAAATACCGTTATCATGCTTTTCTACAGCAGTTGCTGTTAACTCACCGTCTCCAAATACGATTTCAGTACCAACGTGTACGCGTCTTGCTGGCTTTATTAGTACTTTATAACCGTCAGTTTCGGGGTTTAACAACAACATCTCAACGTGACCACCACTGTCTTTTTTATGACCATGTAATCTTGCTGGTAATACACGTGTATTATTTAAAACGAGTACGTCTCCTTCTTTTAAATACTCTAAAATATTATGGAAGTGACGATCTTCTACGTCGCCCGATTTTTTATCCATCACAAGAAGTTTTGAATCTGATCGATTTTTTAATGGATGTTGTGCAATTAAAGATTCGGGCAAGTCAAAATCAAAGTCTGTTAGTTTCATTACTCATTATCCTCTATATTTTTATGTCTTTTAAAATAATCATAACTTTTCGCAGTTGCTTCACGACCTCTTGGTGTGCGTTGTAAAAATCCACGTTGAATTAAATACGGTTCGTAGACGTCAAGAAGTGTTACGACTTCCTCACCAATTGATACTGCGACTGTTTCAAGTCCAACTGGTCCCCCACCATACGTATCAATAATCGTCGTCATTACTTTATGGTCAATTGGATCTAGTCCTTCTTCGTCAACCTCTAGTACATTTAACGCGTCATTAGTCGTTTCTAAAGAAATAGAAGTTTCATTTTTAACCATAGAAAAGTCTCGAACGCGTCTTAATAAACGGTTCGCAATACGCGGTGTCCCTCGACTTCTTCTTGCAAGTTCAAATGCTGAATTTTTATCAATTTCGACGTCAAAAATATCAGCCGTACGTTCAACAATCGTCTGGAGTGCCTCATTTGTATAGTATTCTAATCGTAACTGAATACCAAAGCGGTCACGTAACGGTGCAGATAAACTTCCGAATCTAGTCGTTGCTCCGACTAATGTAAACGGTGGCAAGTCGATTCGAATACTTCTTGCTTCTTCACCTTGACCGATGACAACGTCAATAAAATAATCTTCCATTGCTGAATATAAAATTTCTTCTACCATGCGTGGTAGTCGGTGAATTTCATCAATAAATAAAACATCTCCAGGCTCTAAACTCGATAAAATCGCAGCTAAATCTCCAGCTCTTTCAATTGCAGGGCCGGCTGTTGTACGAATGTTAACGTTCATTTCATGAGCAATAATATTTGAAAGCGTCGTTTTACCAAGGCCTGGTGGACCATGTAAAATAACGTGATCAAGTGGCTCTTCACGCATTTTTGCTGCATCTATAAAAATACGTAAATTTCTTTTAATCGCGTCTTGACCGATATATTGAGATAAATATAACGGTCGTAACGATAATTCTTCTTGTGCTTCTCCTTCAATTAAACTCTCATCTAAAATTCTATCGTCCATAATAAATCGTCTCCAGTTCTATTCAACGATATATCTTAAGCTTAACTTCACGGCATCTTCAACACTGTTTAATTCTTTATTAGATAAGTACTTCTCAAGTGCTTTTAATTCGCGCTTACTATATCCAAGTGCTTTTAGTGTTTCTAATGCTTCATCAATAATGACGTCGTTTGTCTTACTCTTCATCTCAACTTTTACATCTTCAAATGCCGGATCGAGTTTACCTTTTAAATCTAAAATAATTTGTCGAGACGTCTTTTTACCAATACCTGGGAATTTTTGTAAATACTTTTCATCTTCATTTTCGATTGCATTCACAACCTCATTTGGCGTAGAAGTCGCGAGAATTGCTAGCGCACTTTTTGGACCAATTCCAGTCACTTTTAACAGTGATTGAAACATTTCTTTTTCTTTTAAATCATTAAATCCATAAAGTGTTAAACTATCTTCTCGTACGACTTGTTCTAAAAAGATTTTCTTTTCGTTATTTAAATCTTTTTCAAAACGATACGGGTTCGGTACGATGATTAAATACCCCATGCCATATGATTCTACAATGATATGATTCGGATGGATTTCTGTTAACATCCCTTTTAAATATTGATACATGTTTTCACCTATTCAATAAATTCAAATTCGAAGTCTTTAATTCTTACAATATCACCAGACTGTATGCCTTTTTCTCTTAACGCATCATCAATCCCCATCGATCTCATTTGTCGAGCAAATCTTCTGACTGCTGCGTCACGTGAGAAGTCTGTGCGCATAAATAGAGTTTCAATTTCGTCACCATGAATTTCAAATTTGCCGTCCATACCACGCTTAATTTCAAATGGACGTTCTTGTTTTTCATGACGATAAACAACTCTAACATCTCTATCGACTTCAACCTCTTCTTCTTCAGGGACGTAATTTTCAAGTGCGTCGATAATCGCGTAATTTAATTCATTAATTCCGTCGCCTGTAACAGCAGAAATTTCTATAATTTTAGAATCTGTCTCAACTTCACGTTTAAAACGCTCGATATTTTCTCTATTCTCTAGCAATTCGATTTTATTTAAAGCAATAATTTCTGGTCGATTTAATAGTTTCTCATTATACTCTTTTAACTCTTTACGGATAATTCGGTAGTCTTCAACTGCATCTCTATATTCTGTTTCTGCAATATCAATGACGTGTACAAGTACTTTCGTACGCTCCACGTGGCGTAAAAACTGTATACCAAGACCCGTACCTTCTGCAGCGCCTTCAATTAAACCAGGTAAATCTGCCATTACAAATGACTTATCGCCTTGAATTACAACACCTAAGTTTGGCTGAATAGTCGTAAACGGATACGAGGCGATTTTAGGAGTCGCTCGAGACACTCGGCTTAATAATGTAGATTTCCCGACACTCGGAAATCCAATTAATCCGACGTCTGCCATTAATTTTAATTCTAAAACGACATTTAACTCTTCTCCTGGCTCTCCGCCTTCAGCATAGTCAGGTGCGGTATTTCTACTAGAAACAAAACGAGAGTTACCTCTACCTCCCTGGCCACCTTTAGCGATCACCGCCTGTTGGCCGTGTTCAACTAAATCTGCAATTACTTCATCAGTCTCTTCATTTTTAACGACCGTGCCTGGAGGTACTTTCAAAATCATCGGCGAACGGCTTTTACCATGTTTATTTGAATTCATACCAGCTTCACCATGTTCAGCTTTAAAATGACGCTGATATTTGAAGTCCATTAACGTATTTAATCCTTCATCGACTTCCATAACGATGTCTGCACCGTTACCACCGTCTCCACCAGCAGGCCCTCCCATCGGCTCGTATTTTTCTCTTCTATACGCAACTATACCATTACCACCGTTGCCTGCTCTTAAATATATCTTTGCATAATCTGCAAACATACCGACACCTCCATTTCTATCTATTATACATAAAATTCATTCATAAAAAAAAGCATCAGCAAGAGCTGATGCTTTTTTATTAAGCTTCGTAAACAGATACGCGTTTTTTGTTACGTCCAACACGTTCAAACTTTACTACTCCATCTACTTTAGCAAATAACGTATCGTCTCCACCTTTACCAACGTTTACACCTGGATGAATTTTTGTTCCGCGTTGACGGAAGATGATTGATCCACCTGTAACAAATTGGCCATCTTGACGTTTAGCACCAAGACGTTTAGCGTGAGAGTCACGACCGTTCTTACTAGAACCTACACCTTTTTTAGATGCAAAAAATTGTAAGTCTAATGTTAATTTAAACATTCAGTCCACCTCACTTTTAGTTACCTTAATATAGTCTTTATACGATTCTTCAATAGTTTCTAGTGAAATAATCATCGTTTTAAGTATTAGATTCACGCTTTCATCGGATTCTTGTATTTCTAAATAGAAATACCCACCGTCGTTATCGATATCTAATACCGGTTCGTTATTTGTCAATTGAAATATCGAGTTTGTTGCACCAAATACAACACTAGACGCACCTGCACATACTATGTCTTGGCCGTGTGCTGCAAAATCAGCATGACCAGACATTTCAATACTTTTTACTACGTCACCTTTCAAATTGACTTCAACATGAACCATTACGCATCAATCTTTTCGATTGTAACTTTAGTGAATGGTTGACGATGACCTTGTTTACGTAAGTAGTTCTTTCTACGTTTGAACTTGATTACGTCGATTTTCTTACCGCGACCTTGTTTTTCAACTTTTGCTGATACTGTTGCACCTTCAACTACTGGAGCACCAACTTTAACGTTATCTCCACCAACTAAAAGTACACGATCAAAAGTCACAGTGTCACCTTCTTCAGCATCAAGCTTTTCAATGAAGATTGTTTGACCTTCTTCTACTTTAACTTGTTTACCGCCTGTTTCGATGATAGCAAACATACTTTACACCTCCTGAATAATAAGACACGCCATGTAGGTGGATAAAAATCACTTTAACCTATTCTGAGCGGTTGATGTTTACAAATTCATCAACTTCTAAAGTATACACTTCGCACATTTAAGAGTCAATCATTTTATAGTTGTTTTACAAATACATTTTTTCGAATCTTTCTAAGCACTAAAACGATAAATAATAATGGAATGTAAAGCAGCGCATTAAGTAATAGACTCGGTATTCCTCTTAAGGCAATATAGTCGAACACTGGTAAATTTGTAAAATTAATTAATTTGTAAATACCATATATAAAGAAATCAAATAAAAATGTATTTACAATAACGACAAAAAATAGCCCAACTTGATCTCGGTAAAACACTCTAAATGCGGTATGCATAAAAATGATAAATGCAACAAACCCGAACAAATGAATACCGTAAACTGTACCAATATATATGTCGAGTAATATTCCGAATACTATACTAAAAAACATCCCATACGATAGCCCAAAATATATCGAGACTAAAAGTAACATCATAAAAACAAGTTTCGGTACAAAGTACACTTCAATACCAAATAACGTAAATGGACTAAAGTTCGCAAAGCTAAAGTCAATAAACATCATAATAAAAAACGTGATAAATAATAATATTGAACGCATTATTTATCATCCTCAGCTGTTTTTGGATCTTGTTTAATAACAAAAATCATATCTAAATCGTTAGTATCACTTTCCATTTTTACGTTTGCGTTTTGACTTAAACCATAACTATCATTTTCAGTATCAACAACTTCACCAACGATAATTCCTTCAGGGAAAATACTTGTTAACCCTGACGTATATACTTTAGATCCTTCTTTAATTTTACCGTCATTGACGATGTTACCAACGACTAACGTATTCGTATCTTCATCGTAATTTTCAATCGTGCCGTAATGCTTTTTATCGCCATTATGAATTTCAACAGAAATATTTTTCTTTGCTGAATCTGTCGTAATAAGCTCTACAAAACTCGAACTACCATTTGCGCGTTTCACAACACCAATTAAACCTTTTGGTGTCGTCACAGCCATACCTTCACTAATACCATCTTTTGTTCCCTTATCAATCGTAAAACTATTTAACCACTGATCCGGTGAACGAGATATGACTCTCGCGTTAATCGTTTCATAGTCGAGTTTAGAAGAAACATCTAACGCTTCTTTTAACTTATTATTCTCTTCTTCAAGACGTTTAACATCTGCTTCAAGCTGAGGCAGCATATCGAGTTTTGCCTCAAGTTCTTTTTCTTTTTTAGAAGGGCCAAATATACTACCAATTACATTAAAAGGCCCACCAATCGCTTTTTGAGAAGACGCAACAGAATCACCGACAAACATTTCAGCCTTCGTCGTATATGTACGATCTGAAACAGAAAATCCAATCATTAATATAAGGAGGATTACTGAAAATATAATCAAAATCATTCTGTTTTTACTAAAAAAATTCAAAGCCTCCACCTCCGTAATCATTAGTTATTTTAACATATCTCTTCAATACATTTATATAAATTATGAAACATAAAAAAACCCTCATTAAGATGGCAACTTAATGAGGGATGTGTAGACGTTCTTAGTCTACGATTAACAGATAATAATATGATATCTAGCACTTCGGTGCTACCGGTGAGTGACATTTGCTTAGCACTGTCGTTCTCTATGTCTAACTATATTCTCATTATATTTTAATTTACTTGAAAATGCAAGGTCGTTTCTGAATTTTCTTAGTGTAGTCATTACTTTTATATAAGTTTTCATGTTAGTATGTATAATGGAATAGTGAACGGGAGGTTAAGCATGACACTAAAAACATTTATCATTGTACTTATAATTATTCAAATTTACTTTGCGTATCATGCTTTCCAATTTAAAAAGAAAGAAAAACCTAAAGTAAATGTACAAGATAATAAAACAGAAATTAACGGGCAAGAAGTAAATGCCAAAGTTTACTCATACGTCATGAAGTTAGGTCCACAAATGAAAAGACACTTTAATAACGTATGGTTTATATTATTTTTCTTTATCATCGGATCCATTGCTGTCGCTCCGAATATGGATGGTTACAGTAGATACGGCGGCAACTTAACATTTGTAATTCCAAACTTAATATTATTTGGGCTTATAATATCAGTCATTACTATAATAATGAACGTCTTGTTAAAAGATTACATGATTGCCGGTACTGCACTATTTAACGCAATTGCAATGTACATTGCATATTTCCAAATGAATTTAACAATGAACATGGACGGATTCACAGAGTTCTTTTTAATACTTGTTTTAGTTTATAACACTAACAAGATGATAAAACTACACAGTGGCACGTATCCATTCTTTACATGGACGATGATCAATCACCTCATTGCGTCAACGCTAGTGCTACTATTAATGTAAAAAAATCCCTAGAGTTTGATTATCGAAACTCTAGGGGTTTTTAATTCCAATCACTCTATTTTCTTTTCCATATTTCAAAAGTATGGGGATGCTTGTTCTTTTCATCTACATTACCGTCCCAAGACTTTTCAAGTTCAAATTCATTGTAATCAAAGTCATCAGGAAAATATACGTTACCATCGAATTCGTCATGAATTACCGTACGGTATAAATAATCAACATCGTCTTCAAACATTTTAAATAAGCTTACACCGCCGATAATATAAAAATCTTCAGCGTACTTTTCATATAACTCTAAAACTTCTTTTTTACTATTAACGACAATCGCACCAGGTGCTTCATAATCTGGATTATGAGTTAACACGATATTACGTCGACCTTTTAACGGACGGTTCGGTATTGACTCATAAGTCGCGCGGCCCATGACGACGTCTCCTTGCATCGTTACTTCTTTAAAAAACTTTACATCTGCAGGAAGACTCCACGGTAGTCTGTCTCCTTTACCAATTAGGCCATTTTCATCTTCAGCATATACATAAGCAAGCATAGAGTCACCTCATTCTATGTTTTTGTACTCTTATACCCTCTTATTCAAAAATTAAAAACAAGTGCTTTTTTATTAATGATGAATGTTAATTTAAGTCCACCCACTCATCTTTTAACATTCCATAAACCACATGGTCGACGAAGTGATCATATAACCATTGAACTTGTCTTAAAGTGCCCTCTTCAGTAAATCCGAGTCTTTCAGGAATTTTACGGCTTTTAACATTTTCAGTTGCAGCTCTTATTTCTATTTTATTTAAGCGAAACTCTTTAAAACCAATATCCATTAATGCTCGAACAACTTTTGTCATAATACCATGCCCTTGAAACTCCTCGCCAAGAAAATAACCGATTTGACCAATACGACTTGACCAGTCAAATGAGTTAAAACTCGCTATACCAGCAACTTTACCTTTAAAAATAATTGCTGTAACTAAACTCTTATTATCTACATAATTCTGCATAGAATTCTCTATGAATTTTTTAGTATCAGATACTTCACGAATATAAGTTGGCCATGGTAACCATTCTTTTAAATAGTCACGTGATTTAACAGTTAACTGAAATATGTCCTCTGCATCATTTCTATCTACTAATTTTAAAGAAATCTCATCATCGATTTTATAAGTAAACAAAAAATCACCCACTCACTTTTATATGATTATCTCATAAGTGAGTGGGTAATTGTTAATATTTTAGTTCCTAGTCTTCAACAGTCTTAAACTGTTTAATGTGACGAGTAATGTTGCACCAATATCAGAGAATATTGCGATCCACAGAGTTAACCATCCTGGAATTATTAATAGAAGTGCAATTAATTTAACGACTAATGAAAAAGTAATATTTTGTTTTATAATTGTGAGAGCTTTACGGCTCAGTTTAATCGTATATGGTAATTGTCTTAAGTCGTCTGACATTAAAGCAATATCAGCAGTTTCTAGAGCAGTGTCAGTTCCAGCACCACCCATTGCGACCCCGATAGTAGAAGCGGCAAGCGCAGGTGCATCGTTTACACCGTCTCCGACCATTCCGACACTTTTATCGTTTTTACGAAGTTCATTAATAAATTTTAATTTATCTTCAGGTAAAAGATCTGCTTGAATGTCTGAGACACCGATTTGTTTTCCGATTGCCGTTGCTGCTTTTTCGTTGTCCCCCGTCAGCATTACTGTTTCAATTCCAATATTATTTAGTTTACTGATGACTTCAGGAGATGACTCTCTAATTTCATCAGCCACTGCAATGAGAAAGAGTATTTTTTGATCGGTACCTAACACCATAACCGTTTTACCTTGTTCTTGTAACTGAGCAATTTCTTGTTCTTTTTGAATATCAATACTGCTATGAAGTTCAGTAAATAGATTCGGACTTCCTACATAGTATAGTGTGTTGTTTACTGTTGCTTTTACACCTTTACCTGTAATCGATTGAAAGTCTTCCACTAGTAATTCATTAAAGTTTAAATTACTTTCTTCAGCTTTTCTTATAATTGCTGAAGCAAGTGGATGTTGAGAGTTTTTCTCAATAGCCGCAGTAATTCTCAATAGATCATTTTCATTACCATCATACGCGATAATATCAGTAACTGATGGAACACCTTTTGTAAGTGTGCCAGTTTTGTCGAAAGCGATTGTATTTAAAGTTCCCGCTTCTTCTAGGTAAAGCCCACCTTTAATTAAAACCCCATTTTTAGCAGCATTACCAATCGCAGTAACAACTGCTACAGGTGTTGATATAACTAAGGCACACGGACATCCAACGACTAATATAGCTAATCCTTGATAGACCCATAAATTCCAATCAGCATTAAATAATAACGGCGGAACAACCGCAATTAAAAATGCTAGAACAACAATTGCTGGGGTATAATACTGCGCAAATCTATCGACAAATGCTTGAGAAGGTGCACGCTCTGCTTGTGCTTCTTCGACTAAATGAATGATTTTTGATAGTTTTGTATCTTCGACTCTTTTTGTAACTTTGACTTCAAGAAATCCTTCTTCATTTAGTGTTCCAGCAAATACTTCATCATCTACTGTTTTAGTTACAGGAATACTTTCACCTGTAATCGCAGCCTGATTTAATGTTGATATACCTTTAATAACAGTTCCGTCCATCGCTAACTTTTGACCTGGTTTTACAATCATAATATCGCCGACTACAATATCATCAACATGTACACTCATTTCTTCATTACCACGACGAATGAGTGCTTCTTTAGGTGCAATTTTCATTAACGATTCAATAGACTCTCTCGCTTTGTCTACTGAATAACGTTCTAACGCCTCACTTATAGCAAATAAGATAACAACAACTGCCGCTTCACTCCACTGTCCAATAAGTGCAGCACCTATAATAGCAATTGTCATTAACGTGTTCATATCAAATGTAAATTTGCTTAAATTTTTAAACCCAGTAATGAATAACGAATACCCACCAATAATAATTGCGGATAAATAACCAATTGTTGGTACAATATGATTTTCTCCATATCGCATACTTAATAACCAGCTAATTACGATTATAATTGCAGAAATATATAACTTAATATTTTCCTTTTGCTTCCAAAACGGTTCACGTTCTATCGTTTGTTCCTTTTCATCGCGGATTTTTAAGTTTTCAAAAGCGCCTGCTTTCTCTAAGTCCTCAATCGACGTACTTCCCTGAACATAAATCTTAGAAGCCCCGAAGTTTACTTTCGCATCATCGACCCCTTCAAGATCTTTAACGTTATCCTCAAAAATCTTTGCACAGTTCGCACAAGATAAACCATCAATTCGATACGTTTTCATTTCCTCTGATCGATTAGTCATTACAATTCACCTCTTTACCATGTTCTAACGCATTCATAAATAAAGTTTTAACATGATCGTCATCAAGAGAGTAAAATGCTAATTTACCTTCTTTTCTAAACTTAACGATACCGGCATTATGTAATGTTCTTAAATGGTGAGAAGCATTCGCGACCGTAACACCGATAACATTTGCGATATCACACACACATAACTCATCAGCATTCAATAAAGCAAACGTAATCTTCGCTCGATTCTCCTCAGCAATTGCTTTAAATAACTTCGCGACACTTTTAATATCCTCATTTTCTAACTCACTTTGGATTTGATTTACTTTATCCTCATCATAAGAATAAACATCACACGTATCCTTATTACTCATACACTCCACCTCATTCAAATGATTACTTGATTATATTATAACTTATTTAAAATACTTATTCAAGTATTCACTTGAATGAAAAATTAAAAACAATCCATTTCTTTAAGACTGATGTACTTACCATTTCCAATAATAATATGATCTAAGAAATCGATGCCGATGAGTTCACTACTCATTTTAAGACGTTTACTTACTTCGATATCTTCACTTGAAGGTGTTGGGTCTCCACTTGGATGGTTATGAACACAAATAAACGCTGCAGCACTTCGTTTCACTGCTTCTTTAAAAATTTCCCTCGGATGTACGACCGTTGTATTTAGAGAACCTTTAAATACAGTTTCCTGATGAATAACTTTATATTTTGTAGATAAGTAAAGTACAACAAAATGTTCTTGCTGATAATATCTCATCTTTTCCATCAACAAATTAGATACGTCATCCGGTGAGTGAATGAAGACATCATCTTCTAGACTATGGCTATGCATTCTTACAGCAAGTTCTATAACAGCGAGTATTTTTATAGCTTTAGCTTCGCCAATACCTTTAATTTTAGTAAGTTCTTGATACGTAATATCTCTCAAATCATTTATTTTTTTAAGGTTTTTTAATACATTATCTGCTAAAGATAAACTGCTCTCATTACGACTACCAGTGTTAATTATAATCGCTAAAAGTTCACGATTTGTTAAATTATCCGCACCATATATTTTTAATCTTTCACGCGGTTTATCTGAAGACATCATTTCTTTTATCATTAATTCATTCATAGAAATCCTCCAAAGTAAATAGTCGTTAAATCATCGTAACTGATAAAAGTTAAAATAGTACTCGTCACAATAAATGGGACATATGGCAGCTTTCTATAATTTGTCGTTTTGATTAATTCGACAATAATTACATAGAAGCCACCCACTATATATGAAAGCAAAACAATGAAACTAAACATTAAAGTTGGAGTAATTAAAGTTAAAACACATAACAATTTAATGTCTCCATATCCAATTTGATTTTGAAATAAGTAATAAATAAAATGTATGAGTAATATGATGACAAGATCATCAAACAAATTTATATAATTAAAATTAGTCAAGTATAATCCTGTAATAAGTAATACTGATAAAAGAAAGTTCGGTATTTTAAAGTAAATTGCATCATAAATAGCGAGTGGTACTAAAAATATCATTAATAAATAGTACAAATTAAAATCTCTAAACTGTATATATACTAAGATTGGTAATATAAAAATAATCGATAAAAGGAGTTCATTATAAAAATAAGTGAAAGGAATCGGTTCATGACACTTACGGCATTTTCCTCTACTAAATAAAAATCCTAGAATTGGAATTAATGCGATTGTACAAATTGATGCACTGCATTGATTACACTTACTTCTTCTAATCATAAATTTAAAATCAAATTCTTTTTCTTCAAGCAAAACATAAATAAATGAAGCAAATATCCCTCCAGTTATAAATAATAATAAAATAAAAACCACCCCCTAAATATTGACTTAACTATAGAGGATGGTGAAAATTATGTAAAATTACGATATTTAAAATATTTTCATCATTTACTTCAGTTTTTTAATTTTTAAATATAAAATACTAGCACTTTTAAATAATTCTGATTTCGTAATTTTAAATTTAGATAAAAAAGGCACTTATTGTTATAAGGTGCCATTTATTAATTACTTATATTACATATTCTTATTATTTGACTATCTTTTTGTTAAATAAAATTGTTTAATTAACAAAAACAACCCTGAGAACCTAAAAAGTGTTAATTAAATTAATTTATTTAACAAAATCAGGAATAAAAACGAAAATTTGTTAAATATATTTATTTGTTTAACAAAATCGATAGTTTTTTGTAAATTAAATTTCAAAAGTCAATAAAATTTTTATTTGATATTAACTCACCGCTTTTAACCCAACAACTCCAATTATTATGATCACTAAACTCACGATTCTTCCAATGCTTTTTGATTCTCCGTAAAACACCATGTTTACTATAACTGCTGCGGCTGTACCAATTCCGATCCATACCGCATATGCGATACTGACTGGTAGATAATTAAATGCTTGGTATAGTGAGACAAATGCTCCTCCGAATCCTCCAAAGAATAGTATGAAGTTTTTTACTGATTTCTTCTGACTAAATCCGTTTAAGCCTATAACTCCAACGAGTTCTAATATTGCTGCTAAAAAGACGTATATCCAACCCATTATTTAACAACCTCTTTTTTATTTGTATCATCTGTTAAATTTAACGCAATAACTCCAATGACTAATAATACGATGAAAAACCCTTTTTCTAGTGTAAAGACTTCGTCAAATAAGTATATATCCATTAATGCTGTTCCGACGGTTCCTGCTGCAGCGAATACTGCATATACTGTTCCTGTTGGTAATGATTCACAAGCTTTTGATAAAATTAAAAAGTCTAAGACGATAATTGGTAAAAGTATTAGCCAGTGCCACCACGTACTCGCGACGTTAAATCCGTATATCCAAACGAGTTCGAAGAAGCTCGTTAGAAAAACATATATCCATGCTTTATTCATAAAAAAATCCCTTTCTATAAAATGAATGACTATCAGTCATTAAATACTAAAATTAAAAAATACTAAATACCGTGTAAAATAAATTTCAGTAATTCTTCTTTATATTCATTTGCTTTCTCTTCACTCGAGTCATCATACAAGTACATCTGTTCAGCAACAGATTCAATTGAACCAAATAAGATTTTCGATGTGAATGTTGTATTTAATGTTTCTCTAGTTTCACCATTTTCTTTACGTACAATTAATAAATTTTCTATAAAGTGATAGAGTGGTGCGTATATTTTTTCCCAGTCTCCGACGTACTGTGTTTGAGTAAGCCCTGCATATATCAGTGTTGTGAGTGATTTATATTCTTTCGTAAGAGTAAAAATAATGTCGATGACTGACTTAATTTCCTCTTCGATAGTTTCTCCAGACACATTTTTTGAAAGTTCATTTAACATTTTAACTACCATAACTTCTGCAATTTTAGGCATGACTGATAATTTTGAATCAAAATATAAGTAAAACGTACCTTGAGCGATCTCTGCTTTCTTTACAATTTCAGATACTGTTGATTTTTCAATCCCTTTTTCTAAAAATACATCGATTGCAGACTCGATAATTCGTTCTTCTTTGTTCATCTTTCCACCCCCAAAAAATGACTGATTGTCATTCATATATATTAACATATATTAAAATATTTCTTAATAAAAAACCACTAAGATTTTCTTAGTGGTTAAATATGTTATAGATTTTTAGTTAGTTTTTTAACGTCTTCTACAATTTCTTCTTTCGGGAAACGTTTGTCTCCACTGTCGACACCTGAGTAGTCTTTAAGTATTTTACCGTTTTCGTCGATTAGATAAAACGATGTACCGTGTGTTACTTGGTCACTACCTTCTGGTGGTGGTGCGACGATTGTTTTAAAGTTCTTTTCTGAGAATCCACGGATGAAGTCATAATCATATCCTGTTAAAAATTGCCATTCAGTGTCTAATTCATCGACGTGATAGGCTTTAATATATTCTTGAAGTTGTTCTGGTGTGTCTCTTTTTGGGTCAACTGAAAAACTTAGTACACCAAAGTTTTCAACACCGTCATCTTCTAAGTCTTGTACGACTGACACCATGTTATTTGTCATCGGTGGGCAAACTGTCGTACAGTGTGTGAAGATAAAGTCAACGAGCCACACTTTGCCTTCCATATTGTCTTGAATATATGTTTCATCCTCTTGGTTGATGACTTCAAAATCGTCGATCGTATTACCGTAGCGACTCATCGCATCGACCTCACCGCTTTTAGAACACGCTGTTAAAAAAAGGACTGACATTATTCCTAGTAATAATAGTCGCTTCACTATAATCCTCCTATATATTCATTATTTAAATTATCTCATAATAATTGGAAGTATTAAATTATATTTATGATAAATACGTTACAATTTTTGTCGTACTTCTTTCATTTTCTGTTTCAACATAAATAATATTTTGAAGTCTCGTTTTTAATTCTTCAACGTGAGAAATAATACCAACCATTTTACCTCTCGTTTGAATATCAACTAACGTATTAATGGCTGTATTGAGTGTTTCCTCATCTAACGTCCCAAATCCCTCGTCAATTAAAAGCATATCCATATTAATACTACCCGCTTCATGTTGAATGACTTCAGAGAGTGATAAACTCAGTGCTAAACTTGCTTGGAACGTTTCTCCACCAGATAACGTCGCGATATTTCTCGTTTCATTGTTAAAGTGATCGAAAACGTCGATAATCAGCGCTTCACTTGCATTATACGTATCTTTACGTCTTAATTCATAACGTCCATTTGTCATTTCAGTGAGTCTCTTATTTGCGTATACTAAAATTAACTCTAAATAGTGAATTAAAACAAATCTAGATAATGTCGGATGCGTCGAACGTTTACCTTCACTGTTACCATTAATAATCTTCTCTAAAATACTTAGTTTACGTACTATTTCGCGCGCATCGTTGTATTTTTTAATTAAATCGACCAATTCTTCTTTAAGCGCTAAATCCTTATTTAATTGATACTCCGTTTCAGTAATCAATTGTGTTAATTCATTCTTCTTTGTTTCAAGTTCTACAAGACGTTCTTCTTTTTTAGAGACGTCAATAACGTCAAAACTATCGAGAGTTTCTTTCAGTTTATTTAACGTAAACTCTAATTCATGCACATTACTATAGAATGTATCGACTTCATTTTTAAGAGAATTATAGTCGATTTTAAAATAGTCTTCTATATTTGATCGATCTACTGAATCGTATTTTTCTAAAAACGATTCGATTTTAGGTGTATATTCATTTAAGTTAGCTTCGAACGATTCAATATTTTCTTTTAAAGATGAAACTTCTGTATTTAACTTCGTGATTTTAACTAATAGATCTTGTCGTTTTGTCTCAGATTCTTTTAACATCTCGTGATGATTATTAATTGAACGTGACAACACATCGATTTCTTTTTTTAAACTATTAAAGTCATTTAGTCCAGTCTCTTTTACAAATTCATCTTTCATATTTTTTAAGTCACTTAAAGACTTATCTTTATAAGTAAGTGCCTCTCTTTTTTGTGTCAGTAACTGCTTTAATTCATTCACTTCACGATCTAATGCTTCTTTTTTCTTTAGATTATCGTTTTGATACGTATATTTTTCTTCAATGTTTTTAAATTCTACATTTAGTTTAGACAACGCTTCATTTAAACTATTCATATCTTTTCTTTCATCACTAATATTACCTTTTGCCGCTTCTATTCTAATCTCTAACGTATCTATCTCTTTTTTTAATGATTCTATACGGTTCATTAAATCAGTTAAGGTTTCTTTTGTAGACTCGTCCATCATTTCTTTATGCTCAGGATATTCTGTAACAATCGTTTGGCATACTGGACACGGTTTACCTACTTCTAAATGAGAAAGTAAATGATGAATTGAATCACTTGTTTCTAAAGACATTTCAGTAAATGCTTTAAGAATACTATCCTTTTCTTTCTCCATAATTATTAACTCATTCATTAACTTATCATGCTCTTTTAAGTGGAGTTCAAGTTCCTTTACTTTCTTCTCTTCACGTTCAGCATCTTCAATATCTCTTTTTAATTCCGTGATGTTTAACTGAAGTGAGTGCCTATTTTCGCTTAACACTCTGAGTGCGTCATAACTGACGTCAGTTTCTTCTAATTCTTTAGTTTTTAAAGAAATATCGTTAGTTAACTTTTCAGTATGGCTTTTTAACTCTGCAATCTCATTTTCAGCATGCTGAATCGATGAATCTAAGTTATTATAGCGCTCGGTAGAGTGTTTATTTAACGTAGATAGTTTTTTCTCTTTACTTTCTATTAAGTTTTCTTTGTTTTTTAAATTGTCTATCGTATACGTGACTGTTTTTAGTTCATTTTCGTCATACTCTAAACTTTTAGATAATTCATCTTCTTTTTGAACTGATTCTGAAAGTTTTTTTGAAATGCTTTTTTCTAAGTTAAATATCTCCTTAATTTTAGATAGCTCTTCAACGACATGTAATGTTTTTTCTGTTTCTTTTATTTTATATTGTTTAGTGACTAAGTCTTTTAACGATGTTTCTGTATTTTTATATTCAGTCACTTTTTCATTATGTTTACGGTCTAAATCGATCTCTTCAGACAATTTTTCTATCGATGAAACTACCGGTTTTAGTCCATCACGTTTTTTGCTTAAATCTTCTCTTTTTTCTTCAATTGAAGCTTCAAACTCTTTTAATGACGTATTAAATTCGAAGATCGGTTCAGTCGTCACTACTGAAAATTTTGTTTCAATTTCTTTACTCAGTAAGTCTAGATTGTTTTCTTTAGTTTTAAACTCCTTATAAATACTTTTATATACATCGTTAAATCGCTCAGTACCAAATAACGTTTTTAAAATTTCTTCTTTTTCTCCACTATTTGCCGTAAGGAGTTTTTTAAATTCACCTTGTGGTAAAAGTGCAATTTGTCTAAACTGACGTGCGGTCATTTGTAGTAAGTCTTCAACAAAGACAGATACTTCTTTTAAACCAGATGCAAGTAACTCTCCGAACTCATTATAAATTGCCGCTTGTCCTGTCGTTGGGGTCTTATTTTTACGTTTTTTATATGTTAATACGCGTTCAATTCGATATTCTTTTCCGCGATGTGAAAAATCTAAATGGACTTTTGATAACTCATCGTCACTAGCAAACTGACTTCTTAGTGACTCTCCGCCTCTACTTTCAGTTGAAGCAGTAGCAAATAGCGCGTACGTAATTGCATCAAAGATCATCGATTTACCAGAACCAGTACGTCCAGATATTAAAAATAATGAATTGTTTAGATCTCTAAAATCGATTGTTTCATTTTTATATGGCCCGATAAATTCCATATGTAATTTAATTGGTTTCATTATTAATCCCTCTTAAATGGTTATTAAACGTGTCTAACTCGAAATCAGTTGGTTGTCGTCCTGTAAACTTCTCGAAAAATAGTGTTAAAATCTCATCATCACTCGTATTATTTACGTCGTACTGAATATCCTCATCCACATATGATTCAACTTTTCTCGATAATACGAGAGTATTTTCATATAACTGTTTTAAAGCAGTCATCGGTTCTTTATAGCCTTCCATATCAGTTAACTCAAACTTAATGTAAGCATCTTTATCTTCAATTTCTTTTTTACGAGTAATAATATCAGTGAAGCTACCTTTAAAGTGTATGAGGTCATGGAGTAATTTTACTTCTATAAAATCAACAGTATTCGTATCCGTGTCAATGACTTTAAATCCTTTTTTATGATTCATCTCGTCAAAACTATACTTCATAATCGCGCCACTATAAAATATATGATTACTATTAAATGCGTTATGACGATGTAAATGACCAAGAAGTGTATAATCAAAGTCTTTAAAAATAGTATGTGGTACTTCCTCAGTTAATCCAATCGTCATTTTCTCTTCAGAATCTGACTCTTTACTCCCTGATACAAATAAGTGACCCACTAATATATTATTTTCATTATTAAATTTACTACTCATTTCGTCGATTACTTTTTTATACGCTTTTTCAAACGTATCAATCGAATCGTCATTAAAATAAGTACGTACTTCTGGAATTTCTAAATACGGTAAAAGATAAAAATCCGTGTCTTGGATCGTTATAGGTGTAAAACTATCTTCTAGTGTCGTATTTACGTGAAAGTCATTCGCTTTAAACCATTCACTGCGCGCATCGACATAAGGTTTACTATCATGGTTACCACTAATTAAAAGTAATGGTTTTTTACGGACCAAATTAATTTCTTTTAAATAATGATCGACGACATTCATTGCTTCTTGTGACGGTTGTTTTTTATCATATAAATCACCAGCAATTACAACGACGTCGATATCTTCCTGATCGATATACTCTAATATTTGATCTAAAACGTATATTTGATCTTCAATTAAACTTTTTCTATTTAAACGTTTGCCGATATGCCAATCGGCTGTATGTAAAATTTTCACTCAATATCACCCTATCTATTATCTACTCTATTTTATATTAAACATCGTAAAAACAAAAATGACCGATAAGCAAATGCTTACCGGTCACTATGTTAGTGCGATAGATTTTCTAATGCAATCACAACTTGATCGAGTTTCCTTTCCATACGGTGCATTAGGAAAAACGTCACGACGATAGGAAATCCAACGTCACTAACGAGCTGAGCAATATCCATTTAAACGAGTTGCTCGACGTCTTGAGTGATGATTTTTGCACTCTTTAGACGTACTGGTGCACCGTCTTTTGATATTAATGCTTTCGACTCGATAATCGCGTCCGCTTCTTGATTCACTTCATCTGCAGTTAAACCTTCTTTTGGATTATTGATAGTGAAATTTAAAATACCATCACGTTCAGTTTCAAATGATAATACTAGCTTTTTTGACATTTAATATCCTCCTTTAATTAACGTACTGCTTCTGTTGTAACTTTTAAGACGTTGACGTATTGTTCTCCTTTTAAATTTCCGTACGCTTGACTAAAAGTCAGTAAGCTTTTGTTTTCAGTATTTACTGATAAACGACCCACAGTACGTGATTTTAAAACTTCTTTCCCTGACTCATCGAGTGCTTCAAACACAAACTTTGCTGATAATGATTTAATCATTCAATCACCTCCCTTACACCCTATATATCGAACTGAATAGAAATATGGACAACTATAATTTAATTTTCTATAATTTAATTGAGAGGTGAATAACGTGTACAATGACTTTGTCATGTGGCTAATTGCGGTTTGGGGCTTCATAATGATTGGACTCCTTGCAATTGGTGGATTTTTTATGTTTAGAAAATTTTTAAAAGCATTGCCACGAGAAGACGGTTGGTCAGAACTTGATTGGCAAGAATATTATATAGAACAAGCACTCCCACTTTGGAACGCCGAAGCGAGAAAATTATTAGATGAGTTAGTTTCTCCGGTACCACAAATATTTAGAGGCGTTGCGAAACAAAAGATTGCAGGGAGAATTTCTAAAATTGCACTCGATGAAAAAGTAAGTACAATCCATTTAGACCAAATTATAAAAGGTTATATTATCGCGACACCAAAGCGAGATCATGGATTTATGAAGAAGAAATTAAAAGAGTTAAATATAGACTATTCACCATATGAACATTTATTTGAACTTGCAGACGATGAAAAACAAAAATTCTCTATATTTGAACAAACTGAAGCATTAAAAAAGGTTGAGTAACATCTGTTACTCAACCTTTTCTTTATCTTTAAATTTTAAATAATGGATGACCATGGAAGTTCTCCATATAACTATCATCGTAAAAGCAAGTAAGAAGAACATTCCCCCGATTTCTCCTGGTGAAATATCTTGAGATAATATAGTCTTCATAAATGTACGTATAATAAGTAGTCCAACTAAAATAACTGGAAATAGTTTAGATGGTTTAACGTATAACTCGTCATCTCTTACTTCATATTTTGTTGTAAATAATAGTGCTAAAGAAAATATTGCACCGACAATAACTGCTTCTAATATCAACTGGCCATCTAATCTAAAATACGGAAAGACAAACATCAATGCCCCCGTGGACATCATAATTGGCGGGATAATAATCTTTTTTAAATATAGTGGCGACTTCGTTTCTTGATTTCGCCAAAAGATAACGAGTATCCCCATAATAATCGCACCGATTGATGCGATAATGAATATTTCATTCTCATATGTTTTAAGTAAGTCTAATAACTGATTCATTTAAAACCCTCTAAAGTCACCAAAGTACGGTGATAACCAAATAATGATTTTTGTAAGGCCGTCAAAATATAATAAAATACCCATTAAAATCATAATCACTCCACCGACTTTCATGAGTGTCCCTGAGTATTTTACAATCCATCTCGTACGTGATACAAAGAAACTCAATACAAAAAACGGCACTGAAAAACCTAAGCAGTAAACAATCATTAACATAAGTGCGTTTTCTGGTTCTGTTGCACTCATTGCAAAAATCGCACCGATAATTGGTCCGTTACAAGGTGTCCAACCTGCTGCAAATGCCATACCAATTAAAACTGATCCAATAAATCCACCCGGTCTATTTTTAAATTCAAACTTTCTATTTTTATTGAGAAAATCAAAGTTTAAAATACCTGTAATAATTAAACCGAATATAATAATTAATATCGCACCAATTTGTTGAATCAGCTTAGAGTATTCGATTAATACCCCACCGAAAAATGTTGTACCAAATCCAATTGCAATATATATTAAACTAAACCCAATTAAGAAGAATAGTGTATGTAGTACCGCGCGTAAGTTAAAGTTACGATTTTGAACTTCATCAAAACTCATTCCCGTGATGTAAGATACAAACGCCGGGAATACTGGTAACACACACGGGGAAATAAAACTTAAAACACCCGCACCGAATGCGAGAAAAAATGTAACTTCACTACCCAATTCTTTTTCCTCCACTTCATACTAAGTGTACCACTCAGCATTAAAGACTTCTTCTTTTATTTATAATATTTATGACAAATTTTCAAACCTATAAAAAAACACTGACGAGTGTCAGTGTCACGATTTATTTTTTAACGTCTTTCATGTTTTTGTTCATCATCGTCATCATTTGATTAATTTTCTTTTGTGATGGCTTTTGACCCATTTGCATCATCATCATTCTTAATACGTCTTCGTTAATTGGTGGGTTTTTCTCTAAATAATCCATCATATACTTTCTTGCAAGGAAGAAACCAAGTGCTGTTCCACCTGCTAAAGCAACAATTACGATTAAAATCCAAATCCAAGTTGCCAAATGACTCACCTCTTTTCACTTTTTCAACATTCTAATTGTACATGAATTTTTTTCATCGTTCAACGCATTTAAAACATCCTGCATATAATATGCAGGATGCCTTAAATTAATCTTCTAAAATAATATCAACTAAGTTATCGACTGTGTAACCGTATCTTTCCATAACTTCGTTACCAGGCGCACTTGCACCGAATGTGTCGATCGTTAAGTACTTACCATCTAAACCAACAAATCTTGCCCATCCGATACTTGCCGCCATTTCAACAGCTGTTCTATTTTCAATATGTTTATTTAACACGCTGTCGATATATGCTTTATCTTGTCTAAAGAAAGTTTCAGTATCTGGTATAGATACTACTTTCACGTTGACGTCTTTTTCTTTTAATACTTTTGCCGCTTCAATTGCGAGTGCAACTTCACTACCTGTCGCAAATACAATCGCGTCATCTCCGTTATCATACGCAACGTATCCACCACGCTTAACACCTTCAGCAAGCATCTCTTTTTTGATATCTAATGCTTCAACATCTTGACGCGTTAAAACAAGTGCTGTTGGAGTGTCTGTAGACTCTACTGCACGCTTCCAAGCTTCACGTGTTTCGTTGCCATCTGCTGGACGAATCACATTTAAGTTTGGAATCGCACGAAGTCCAGCGAGTTGTTCGATTGGTTCGTGTGTTGGACCGTCTTCACCGACTGCGATAGAGTCGTGTGTAAATACGTACGTTACTGGTAACTGCATTAATGCACTTAAGCGTACAGCTGGTTTTAAGTAGTCACTAAACACAAAGAAAGTACCAACGTATGGTAAGATCGCGCCGTGTGCTGCCATACCGTTTGCTGCAGCTGCCATTGCGAATTCTCTGACACCAAACCAGATGTTTCTACCACTATAATTATCTTTTGAGAACGCCTCTTCTTTATTGACCATCGTTTTGTTTGAAGATGCTAAGTCTGCTGCTCCACCAAATAATGTTGGTATATTTTCAGATAGCTGTTGAATCACGTCACTCGAACTGCCACGTGTCGCTTTTTTAGATCCAACTTCAAATTCTGGTAAATTCATGTCGTAATCGACTGGTAATTTACCTTCTACTGCGTTTATAAATTTCTCATATTTTTCAGGATACTTTTCTTTATAGTCTTCAAGTAATTCGTTCCATTCACGCTCTAACTTTTCTCCACGCGCTGTTAACGTTTCGTCAAATCTTTCATATACTGACTCATCAACATGGAACTGTTTTGAATGATCTAATTCATAATGTTCAAATGCACTTTTTCTTTCATCTTCACCGATTGGTGCACCGTGAGAATCACTTTTACCTTGTTTGTTCGGTGAACCATATCCGATGATTGTTTTAATTTCAATTAATGATGGTTGATCTGATTCTTTTGCTTTTTTAATTGCTTCATTAATTGCATCCACGTCGTTACCATCATCAACACGGTGGTAATCCCAGTGATATGATTTAAAACGCCCTTCAATATCTTCAGAGAAACTCATATCTAAATCTCCGTCAAGAGAAATATCGTTTGAATCATATAACACGATTAACTTATCTAGCGCTAAGTGTCCTGCGAGTGATGCTGCTTCATGAGAAATTCCTTCCATTAAGTCACCGTCACTTGCTAAAACATAAGTGTAGTGGTCAACGAGTTCATGCCCGTCTGTATTAAATAGACTAGCTAAATGTCTTTCTGCCATCGCCATACCAACACTCATTGCAAACCCTTGTCCAAGTGGGCCTGTTGTAATCTCTACACCATCAGTATGTTTAAATTCTGGGTGTCCAGGTGTTCTTGACTCATATTGGCGGAACTCTTTAATGTCATCCATTGAAATTACGTCTGCAAAGTGAAGTAAACTATATAACAGCATACTTCCGTGTCCCGCACTTAAAATGAAGCGGTCTCTATTGAACCATTTCACTGAGTTTGGGTTAAAGTTTAAATGTTCTTTCCAAAGTGTATAAGCCATTGGTGCCGCACCCATTGGAAGCCCAGGGTGTCCTGAATTTGCTTTTTCAATCGCATCAATTGATAAAGCACGAATTGAATTAACAACAAGTTGGTCAGTCTGATCAAAAGTCATAAAAAATAAAGTCTCCTTAATCTATTTCTTGTTTTTCTTACTATTTTGAATATCTTTAACTTTTTGTGGCGTTACGTCATTACCTTCAGGGTCAATTACTTTAGAATTTTCGAGTTGTGATTTAAAACTTTTTCTAAAGTTTTTTAAATACTCACCGCGAAGTGAGTTTAACTCATCTAACTCATCTTTTGTAATCTTTTCTTCACGTTTTAACTTCGCCAATTCATTCAGTCTAGTTAGTTTTTTATCATCTAACATGATGATCAATCCTTTCACTTTAAATTTACCATAAAAAAACGCATTCGGCTATATTGCCGATGCGTAAATATCATATATTATCTGTTTACTATATATCAGTATTACTTAGAAACTATTTCAACGTTACTGTTCGTATCTATGTTCGGTGAAAATTCGTGAAAAGTAGTTGCTGCTTGAGAAATTCCAATTGGCTGATCGATATCGTATAGTGGTGCATTTATATAAAAATCGACTAAGAAATATAAGCTTAGAGCGATAAGGACTATAGTAATAATAGTAATAGTGACTTGTTCTTGTTTGACCATATATAACACATCTCCTAGAACATTTGTTTGTATTTATATGATAATAGAACACGTGTTCGTTGTCAATGATTTACGAACAAATGTTTGTAGCATTATATTAAATATGTTAAAATTAAGCTAATTCATAATTCGGAGGATTTATTATGGAACAACTAACTACGCGTCAAAAAGAAGTACTGAAATATATAAAAGAATGTGTCAATGAAAAAGGTTATCCGCCAAGTGTTCGTGAAATTGGAAATGCGATTGGTCTTCAGTCAAGTTCAACAGTTCACGGTCACTTAAGTAAACTAGAAGAAAAAGGTTATATTAAAAGAGATCGTACAAAACCAAGAGCAATTGAAGTTGTCAGTCAAGAACTTGAACAAAAAGTTGAGGTCATTCACGCACCAGTTCTCGGTAAAGTAACGGCAGGCTTACCAATCACAGCCGTTGAAAACGTTGAAGAGTATTTTCCATTACCAGAGCATTTAACTGCTGGTCATAATAGTGAGGTATTCCTATTATCAGTTGTTGGTGATAGTATGATTGAAGCGGGAATTCACGACGGAGATAAAGTAATCGTTAGAAAGCAAAATATCGCGCATAACGGTGAAATCATCGTCGCAATGAACGATGACAACGAAGCAACAGTGAAACGTTTTTACAAGGAAAAAGGTTATTATAGACTTCAACCTGAAAATAGTACAATGGCACCGATTATTCTAGACTCAGTGACTGTCTTAGGAAAAGTGATTGGTCTTTATCGTGAACTTTAATACTTATTAAAATGATAAACATTCATTGATATGTTTATCATTTTTTATTGTTGTCATAAATACGCTATCATTTTTATAATTTCGGACAAATATTACACTATAGAAATTATGATACACCTATCTCTTATATAGTGTAATATTAAACTTTACATCTACCCTACGTACTGTATAATCATCAAATGTATTCACAAAAGGGAGATGATCAATTGAATATTAAAGAACTCTTGAAGTTTGCTTTCGCATACTGCGGTATCGTTATCGGTGCTGGTTTTGCGACAGGTCAAGAGATTATGCAGTTCTTTACAAATGATGGGATTATGAGTTTTGCAGGAATTGTTCTTGCTGTCTTAATGGTAACTTTTGTATTTAGACAATCTGCAAAAGTTGGCTATTTATATGATGTTGATTCCCATGAGTTACCTCTTATAAAATTATTTGGAAAATACTTCGGAACATTTTTAGACTACGCATTAGTATTCTTTATGTATGTGACGTGTTTTGTAATGATTGCAGGGGGCGGAAGTAACTTAAATGAAAGTTTCGGTATGCCTACTTGGGTTGGATCAATCGTTATGATTATATTAGTCTCAATTACATTAATGCTAAAGTTTGATAGAATTATTAACTTACTTGGTATCGCTACACCTATTCTTTTAATTATGGTAATCTTCATGACAATTTTTGCATTTATTAATGCAGATCTTTCAGTTGTTGAAGGTGCTAAATATGCAGATTCATCTGTTCCACCTTGGAACGTCTGGTGGATTGACGCAACTGTATATGCCGGGCTAATGTACGGCGTTGGATTTAGTTTCATTACGATTATGGGCTCTGACACTAGACTTTATGAAGTAGTTAAAAGAGGATCATTACTCGGTGGATTATTTGTACTTATTTTAATGCTACTATTAAATGGTGGATTACTGTTAAATATGGATATTGCAGTCACTAAAGACATCCCTGCACTAGTCGTTGCTAATGCGGTACATCCATTGTTTGGATCTATCTACTCTATCGTTATAATCGTACTGATTTACAACACTGTAGTTGCGTTAATGTATGCTGTACTTGTTAGATTTACAAAAGCAAGAAGTAAAAATTATGCAATACTATTAGCAATATTAATGGTCGTTGCATTCCTATTTACGAGAATTGGATTCGTAGAATTAATTAATATTTTCTATCCATTATATGGATATCTAGGAATTATCGTCGGTCTAGGATTCTTTGTATTATGGATTAGAAAGAAAGTACAGCGTTCAAAATATTACGATCGTACAAATATTGAAGATTAAGTATTTAGCCTATCCAGTAATTGGATAGGCTTTTTATTTTATAATGAACTATTGTTTAATTTCATAGAGTTTATTTTTCATTAAACTATTTACTCATTCGTTAACGTAAAATCAATTTGCATTAATGTTTTTTTCATCTATTAATGCAAATCGGATTTGTGTCAACATGGTATGTGATTCGTTAACGTATCCGCTATAATTGTCAATGAAAGTAAACACTCTTTAACGTAAAATCAATTTGCGTTAACGTACGATTTAACTGCGGATAAAATACTATATATTTTTACACATTAATCTTATCTATCTGGTTAAATAGATTTTTTATTATATTTATTAAACGCAAAGATGGTTAAAAGTTATATAAAAAGTAATTGTAAACTTTACACAACTATATCTTATTGTATAATAAATTTATATATAGGTAGGAGTTGTTTTTTTGAATATTAAGGAACTATTTAAATTTGCCTTTGCATATTGTGGTATCGTTATCGGTGCCGGATTTGCAACTGGCCAAGAAATTATGCAATTTTTTACGAATAATGGAATGGCGAGCTTCATATCTATTATTTTATCTGTTTTAATTATGACGTTTATTTTTAGACAAATTGCTAAAGTCGGGTACATATACGACGTTGAGTCACATGAGTTAACTCTAAATAAGTTATTTGGTAATGTAGTCGGTCGTATTCTCGACTATTCTCTCGTCTTTTTTATGTTCGTCACGAGCTTCATAATGCTCGCTGGTGGTGGTAGTAACTTAAATGAAAGTTTTGGTCTACCGACTTGGATGGGTACAATCGTACTGATTGTACTCGTTTCAATTACGTTAATGTTAGATTTTGATAAAATTATTAACTTACTCGGTATCGCAACACCAATTCTTTTAATTATGGTAACTGTTATGTCTATATATGCCTTTTCGACTGCAGATATGTCAATTTCTGAGGGTGCTACATACGCGGATTCTACTGTCCCTCCTTGGAATATTTGGTGGATTGATGCGGTAGTCTATGCGGGACTAATGTTCGGTGTCGGATATAGTTTTATTACGATTATGGGATCAGATACGAGACTATATGATGTCGTTAAAGATGGATCATTACTCGGTGGTTTGTTTGTACTTATTTTACTACTCCTCTTGAATGGAAGTTTATTATTAAACATGGACGCTGCTGTAACTAAAGATGTGCCAGCATTAGTCGTCGCGGATGCTGTACACCCGTGGTTTGGTTCGATATACTCTATCATTATTATTATTTTAATTTACAATACAGTAGTCGCTTTAATGTATGCTGTACTCGTTAGATTTACTGATTTTAAGAGTAAATCATACGTTACATTGATGATCATTCTAATGGTCGTTGCATTCTTTTTAACACGCATTGGATTTGTTACGTTAATTAACATATTCTATCCATTATATGGATATTTAGGAATTATTATTGCAATTGGATACTTTGTGTTATGGATAAGAAAGAAAGTACAGCGTTCACCTTATTATGACAATACAGAAGATGAAGAATAAAAAATACTCCTAAACTAGAAGTCTAGTTTAGGAGTATTTTTATTACCTAATTAAGTTTTACGTACCACACGTCGTATAAAAGTTATTTCCTTTTGACTCTTTTAAGTACTCCGGTACATTATCATTAAATGGTTTAGTACATGCTTTAAGCATTTCATGGACTTTATTGTAGTCCCCGTTTAATGCTTCTTCTATCGCGTTTAAAACTGTATGATGTCTTGGTACAAATGACGGATTTTTCTTTTTCATTAAATCAAAATTGACAGAATGATCACCGTAATTTGGTGTGAAATCTAATCTACCAAGAGCTAGTTGTCTAAACGTATTCGTATAATCTAATTGTCTAGTTTCGATTTCCTTTAAAAATTCAATAATCATTTTCTGGTCTGTCTCACTATTATAATCAATCTGTTCAACTCCAATTTTTTCTCCCATTAACATAAACCATTTTCGGTTATAAATTAATGGAAATTCATCGAGAACAGATTGTGCTATTTCCACCGCTTCTTTTTCATCATCGCTAAATAAAGTAATCATAGCCTCACCAAGTTTACTTAAATTCCAATGCATAATCTTTGCTTGATTTGAAAAGCGATATCTTCCTTGCTGATCGATTTGACTAAATACTGCATTTTGGTCATATGTTTCTATAAATGCACATGGCCCAAAATCAATTGTCGAACCGTCAATTGTTACGTTATCTGTATTCATAACTCCATGCACGAATCCAGCACTTTGCCACATTGCCACGAGTTCTGCTTGTTTTCTAACGACCATTTCAAAAAACTTTTTGTATTTTACATTATTTTCTAATTCACTGAGGTATGAATAATGTCTATTTATAGAGTAATCAATGATCTCTTTTAAATACGGTTCTCCAGCGATTTTTCCAAACTGAATTGTTCCAACACGTAGATGGGAATTCGCAACTCTGATAAGCAGTGCTGCTATTTTATCAGCTTCTCGTTCAGCAATTTCTGTCGTTTCTAATAGTGCGAGACTTCTCGTTGTTGGAATATTAATGTTATATAAAAACTCAGAATAAATATATTCTTTAATTGCTGCGTTTAGTGGTAATAAACCATCACCGCCACGTGAATACTTTGTCGGTCCGCTTCCTTTCACTGCAATATCAACGTAAGAATTGTCCAATAGCGCTTCGCCTAAAATAATTTGTCTTCCATCACCTAAAATAACTGGACTCCCAAATTGGTGACCAAAATAACTTTGAGAAAATGGAGTACGTTGATTTTTAAAAATATCAGAAGCATTATTAAAATTAAATTTACGACCTAAAGGTACGTTAAATAATCTTTCTTTATATTCATAATTCACTGGTGAATGCTCTTCATAAAACACTTCACTATTATTTAAATATGTGTAGCTATACATTATATCTACCTCTTTATTTAATCGTTTCTTCGACAGTTTTATCTTCAGCTGCAATCATTAATGTTATAAATACTATTATACTTAACGCGATGAAAATATAAATGTTAATGATTTCATTTTGAATGTAGTCTTGAATAACTCCCATAATAAGTGGTCCACTTGCCGCAATCACGTATCCAATGGATTGTGAGAATCCAGACAGCATCATACTACCGTCATATGTATTTGCTTTTAAAGAGAAAAAGACCATACATGTTAAAAATGCAGCACCGACGCCGACACCCATGATTAGCATTGCAAATAGTAGTACTATTTTATTTTCAACAAACATTAAACTAAATCCTGTAACAAAAGCAACAAATATTATAACTACAGGAATCCTTTTATTTTTTACACTTTCAACAAATTGAGGGTATATAAACGCAATCGGAACTTGTATGAACTGTGCAAACATAAAGTAATACCCAGCTGTTTTAAATGTTAATCCTTGGGATACTAAAATTGTCGGTATCCACGCAACGACACTGTAAAAAATCATAGATTGTAATCCAAAACTAAGTGCGACACCCCATGCGATTCTCGATTTAAGTAAGTCTTTAATTGTTAGTGTAACTGCACCTTCATCAATATATTGTGCTTCATATTTCTGAGCGTTTAATTGTTTAATCCAAAATAAAATAGCTATAACTGTTAAGATTATCCAAATAGATAATGATAGTTTATAACCATACGCACTTGTTTCAGATAATGGTACTGATAAACCACCACCAACACCCGCCATAGCGTTCATAACTGCACCGTATAATCCAGTAACTAGACCTATATGAAGTGGAAATCGAAGCTTCACGTAACTTGGAATTGTTACGTTACCGACCGCAATACCTAATCCAATAATAATAGTTCCTAATATAAACCATTCTACACTCGATAGATTACGAATGACGAGTCCACATAATATAATAATTAATGAATAAAATATGACGTGATTGATTGAAAACTTTCGAACAAGTCTTGGTATGTATGGAGACACAACACCAAATATTAGTAAAGGAATCGTTGTCAGTAATCCCGCGACTGTATTTGAAATATTTAATGCATCTCTAATTTGATCAACTACTGGTCCGACAGACGTAATCGGCGCACGTAAAATGGAAGCAACAAGCATTAAAGCAATGATTAACATCCAATGATCTTTTAACTCATATAATTTACCACTCAATTGTATACTCCTTTAACTACAAAAACACAGCCTAAAAGGGCTGTGTCATATATTATAATTTTATATGCGTACCTGCTTCACCAGCTAATGCTTTAACTGCATCAGATAATGAACAAATAATCGCTTGTTTATTTTCACCAGATTTTGCAAATCCAATTGCTGACTCAACTTTAGGGAGCATTGAACCTGCTGCGAAATGTCCGTCTTCAATGTATTGTTCCATTTCTTCAACGGTTACATTCTCTAGTTTAATTTCATTTTCTTTACCATAGTTTATAAATACGTTCGGCACATCTGTTAATACCATTAACGTATCAGCGTCACTTTGTTGTGCAAGTTTAAGTGCAGAGCGGTCTTTATCGATTACTGCGTCAACACCATGAATCACACCGTCTTCGTCACGCCAAATTGGAATACCACCACCGCCTGAAGAAATAACGATTGATTCTTCAGAGAGTGTTTTAATTTCTTCGACACCGTGAATTTTTTTTGGCTCTGGAGATGGAACAACACGTCGATATCCTCGTCCAGCATCTTCAGCCATTACAAATCCATTTTCTTCTTCCATTTTTTTAGCTTCTTCTTCAGTGAAGAACACACCAATTGGTTTTGTCGGATTTTGAAAAGCTTGATCGTCTTTATCGACTTCAGTCATAGTGAGTAATGATACGACATTTTTATCGATATTTGCTTCTTTTAGCTTATTTTTTAGTGCCTGTTCTAACATAAACCCAATCATACCTTGTGATTCTGCACTACTTACAAATACTGGCATCGGTTTAATGTCATCTTTAGCTGCTTCATTTTGAGCAATAATAAGACCAACTTGAGGTCCATTACCGTGTGTGACGATGATTTCGTGTCCTGCTTTAACGATGTCTATCATACTCGTCGCTGCACTATACACGTTTTCGTACTGGTTTTCGTAAGTTGGCTCTTGTTTTGGTTGTAAAATTGCATTACCACCTAATGCTAAAACTACTTTTTGACTCATTCATACCACTCCTGATTAAATATTAAATTGATGCCATATTGTCACTCACATTGTCACAAGATTAATTTATACAGCATTTCTATTTTATCAAAAGTGACTTTTCTAATAAATAATAAATTTATATTTCTTAAAAAAACATGATATTTAGTAGTAAATTATTTGTCGTTTTTCTATGTATAATTTTGCTAAATATAAGAATTAATATTTACATACAATTATATTACTAACATATATTGAAATTAAAAAAACTGAGACATTAGAAGTCTCAGCTTTTTAATCTGTCATACAAAATATTTAATCTATTAAATTTTGAGGTTTACCTTCTAAATATTTAATTGTATTATCAAACGCAATTTCTGCTCTTAACTTCATCGCTTCATCAGTTAAGTATCCGACGTGTGGTGTTAGTACTGTGTTTTTTGCATTTAGGAGTTTATAATCTCCAGGAATTGGTGGTTCCATATCGTATACGTCGATTCCTGCACCCGCAATTTCACCATTGTTTAATGCATCTGCTAACGCATCGTTATCAACGACTGGTCCACGTGCACAGTTAATAAGTACTGCACTTTCTTTCATTTTTTTAAATTCTTCAGCGCCGAGTAAATGATGCGTATCTTTTGTTGCAGGTACATGTAAAGTTACGATGTCTGCTTGTTCAAGCATGTCATCTAAGTCCATATATTCCATACCAAGTACTAATGCATGTGCATTTTCACTTGATCCGTTATACGCAATTAAGTCTGCACCAAATGCTTTAAATAATTCGGCAGTCTCTACCCCAATTTTACCTGTTCCGATAAAACCAACTGTTTTCCCTTTAATTTGTCTACCTTGAAAAGCGCCTGAAAAATCTTCAGCTTTTCTCGTATCACTGTCACCTTCAGTGATTTTTCTAAATACGTCTATAGTTAAACCAACCGCTAGCTCAGCAACTGCTGTATTCGCATATCCTGACGCATTACTGAGTAACACTTTTTCCTTCGCATCCTCTTCTAACTCTACGTGGTCAACACCAGTGAATGCAACGTTAATATATTTTAAATTTTCATTTTGTTCAATCGCTTCTTTAGGATATGGATTATTCGCAATCATAATGACGTCAGCATCTTTACTACGCTCGATTAATTCATTTTTATCAGTTGTTTTCGTGTTGTAATAGACAAACTCATGCCCTTTTTCTTTAATCGGTGCTGCAAGTTTTTCTACCATTTCATCCGGTACGTTTAGAGGTTCTAGTAATTTAACTAACACAATATCATGTCCTTTCAATATGTGTGTTACTTTATAAGTTATGAGTAACATCGTTCATTATCTATATTATTAATGTACCCATGTTACCTCCCTCTATAAACAATATTATTAAATTAGGAACTTATATAATTCCTTTTTCTATCCATTCATCTAACACTTTTTCTAACGCATATTTGACGTGCTCGTAAACTAATCCACCTTGCATAAATGCAATATATGGTTCTCTTACTGGTCCATCAGCAGATAACTCGAGTGACGCACCTTGTATGAATGTCCCAGCTGCCATAATGACTGGATGCTGATATCCTGGAATTAAATCAGGAATTGGTAAAAATTTAGAATTCACTGGGCTTGCACTTTGTACCATTTGAATAAACGAGATCATTTCTTCTTCGGTGTTAAATTCTATACTTTGTATTAAATCCGTACGCTTCTCGTCGAAGAGTGGATCTGTTTTATAACCTAAACTCGTTAGAACATGACTTGTTAATAATGCACCATTTAAACTTTCAATTACTGCATGTGGTGCCATAAATAGTCCTTGGTACATATCTAATAAAACTTCGAGTGATGCTCCCATTTCTTTACCAATACCAGGGACTGTCAATCTATAACTGACTCTTTCAATTAAATCTTTACGTCCAACAACATATCCACCCATTTTAGCGAGTCCACCGCCAGGATTTTTAATTAAACTTCCTGCAACGATATCTGCACCGACTTCAACCGGTTCTTTCGTTTCAACGAATTCACCATAACAGTTATCTACAAAAATGATAATGTTTGGATAATGCTTTTTAATTTCAGTTATTACCGCTTCAATTTGACGGATTGTCATCGACTTGCGTGTAGAATAACCACGCGAGCGCTGAATTCCTATCACTTTAGTATTGTCGTTAATACTATTTAAAATTTTATCGACATCAAATTCTTTATCATCAATTAAATTGATATAGTTAAAGTCGATACCGAGTTCTTTCATACTACCGATATCTTCTTCACTTTCACCAATTACTTTTTCTAACGTGTCATATGGCCAACCGGTAATATATAATAATTCATCGCCTCGGTTTAATAACGATAAAAGACTCAGTGAAATCGCGTGAGTACCTGAAATTATTTGAGCACGTACGAGTGCATCTTCTGCTTCAAATACATCTCTATAAATATCTTCTAACTTATCTCTACCTGTGTCGTCATAACCATATCCAGTCGTTCCTGTAAAATCACTTTCCATAACAGAATGACTGTTAAACGCCTGCATGACTTTTTTAAAGTTATAATAAGCAATTCTTTTATTTTCATCGATTAATGGCTGAATATGTGCTTCTGATTGTTCAATAATAGATTGTGCGTGTTTCATTGTTTCTCCTTTAAAATCTCCTGAATAATCGAAATGTCTTTTGTATACCCTTCAACAGTATAGATTTCATCATCTTCATTAAAAGTTAAATTCGTCACATAAGTGTCTTGTTTTAACTCATATAATTCGTTGATCTCATTCATCGTGATATTTCGAGTGTAAAATTCATAATTGTCTTTTATACCTTTTTTTAATTTGTTGAGAAGTTCTTCTTTTTCCATAAACTTATTGACTAAAAAGTATGTGTCGTTCGTAATATAGTTTAACTCATTATTTAAATCACTTTTATTAAATAAAACAATTGTCGGAATATGAGACATATCGAGTTCTTTTAATAATTGTTGTACAGTTCGGTAATGTTCGTCGATGTGGTCTGAGTGATTATCTATCACATGAATTAAAAAGTCACTATCCGCAGCTTCTTCTAATGTTGACTTAAAGCTTTCAACTAAAGTCGTCGGTAATTTTTGAATAAAACCAACCGTATCTGTAATGATTGCATTAAATCCATTTTGGAATTCTAATTTTCTTGTTTTCGGATCTAGTGTTGCGAACAACTGGTTTAATTCTTTTGTATTTGCTTCAGTTAACGCGTTAAACATCGCAGATTTTCCGGCATTCGTATAACCAATTAAACTAAATTTAGTCACTTTTTTTCTATTACGATTTTCACGATAGTTTTTACGCGTATTTTCAATTGTTTTCAATTCATTTTTGATTTCTTTAATGCGCCTATTGATGTGACGTCGATCTGTTTCTAATTTCGTCTCACCTGGACCTCTTGTACCAATCCCCCCACCTAAACGAGAAAGGTTAATTCCTTGTCCACGAAGTCTTGGTACTAAATACTCAAGTTGAGCAAGTTCGACTTGAAGTTGTCCAGCTTTAGTGTCTGCTCTTAAACTAAATATATCTAAAATAATTTGTGTGCGGTCGAGAACAGATGTATCAAGAACTGACTCTATATTTCTATTTTGTGACGCCTTAATTTCATCATTTACAATGACATAATCCAGATCCTCATACATCTCGCTTATTTCTTTTAAAAATCCACTGCCAACGTAATAGCGTTTATCGATCTCGTGTCGATTTTGTATGTGAATCCCTAATATTTTTATATTTATAGATTCTGCAAGTACTTTTAATTCTGCGACTTCACTTTTAATATCATGTGTGTCGTTAGTATTTACAGCGACAATAACTCCATTATATTGTGTGTTCAATTTCTCACCTCAAACATATATACTTTTTCATTTCGTGTTTATAAATTTCAAAATAAGTGAATAGAATACCATTGGAAGATAGGTGATATGTTTATGGGAAAAGAATTTTATAATTTAAAAGCTAGGGACATTCATAAAAATCTAGTTAAAATGTCAGAATTTAAAGGACAGGTACTCTTGATAGTCACAATATCAAGTGATATTACCGACGTACCTCAACTCACTATCCTCGAAAAACTGTACGAGAATTATAAAAAAGACGGTTTAAATATACTTCTATTTCCAACGGATCAATTTAAAGAAAAAGAAGCATTATCATCAAGTAATCTAGATCATGCCCTACACAATTCTCTTTCTATACAATTACCATTAATGGAAAAAGTAGACGTAAAAGGTGACACAAAACACCCTATTTTTAGTTATCTTACTGAAGATAAATTTAAAATATTTAAAAATGAAGTGAAATTAAACTTTACGATGTTTGTCGTCTCCCGTGAAGGTAAAATTGCTAAACGTATAAATAATACTCACATCACTTATGATAATCTATACAAAATACTCGAACCGTATCTCTATGACACTCATCAATAGATAAAAAAGTCTCATTGAAAAATCAATGGGACTTTTTTAAAAATGACTCAATTCTATTTAGAATGTCACTCTCATCGACACCGACTTTGAACCATTCAACGTCTAATTTATTTCTTAAATACGTTAGTTGCCTTTTTGCATATCTTCTTGAGTCTCTTTGAATATCTTTAATCACTGTTTCTAAAGACTTGTCCCCGTTAAAATAATCGATAAATTCATGATAACCAATCGCACCAAGTGCTGTTTTAGATAACTTATAATGATCAAATAAATATCTTACTTCTTTTTCAAGTCCGTGATCTATCATATTTAATACGCGGTTATTTATTCTCTCATATAGCTTTTCTCTGTCGTCATATAATCCAATGATTAAAGCGTCATATTTACTCGTCGTATCATGCTGCTTCTTTTGACCCAGTTTATTTTTAATTAGCACCCGAATCATACGCTTACGATTATTAATATGAATATCTTCATTAATTTCTTTTACTTTTTCATGAAGCGCCTCATTTGTAAACTGTTCAAAATAATTCACTAATTCTAGTTTTTCATCTTCATCTTCATCATTAAATTGAAAATCGTTAATTAGTGCATGGATGTAAAATGCCGTTCCACCGACGATAAAAGGTGTATTATTATTGTCGTATTCTTTTTCGATTAATTTCGTCACAAGTTCCTGAAACTCTTTCACAGAAAAGTTTTTGTCAGGAGATAGAATATCAATCATCTCATGACGAACACCGTCCATTTCACTTTCAGTAATTTTACCAGTACCTATATCCATGCCTTTATAAACTTGCATTGAGTCACCGCTAATGACGTTAAAGTTAAAATGCTTTGCGATTTTAATCGATAATTCTGTTTTACCAACACCAGTTGGACCAACGAGACAAATAATTTTAGGTTTAGTCATCGATACTATTATCCATCCAGTCTAAAATTGTACGGTAGACATCATTTTTAATATTTTCATTTAAAATTTCATGACGGTAATCTTCATACAATACTGATTTTGTATTATATCCATAAGCTTTTAATGTCGCATCTAATTTCTCAATATCTTTTCCTTGGTGACTAAATGGATCATCTTTACCGCTAATTAATAAGAAGTTTGTATCCTTATTATATTTTTTAATTATTTCTTCACTGTTCACTGCAATAATCGCATTGTTTAATGCTTTAAATGTATTCACTGACACCGGGTGTCCAGAAAGTGGGTCTTGGTTGAACTTTACGACATTTTCGTAATTTTTACTAATCCATCTATTTTTAGCAGTACCTTCGACTTGACGGTCAAATCCTCTGAATGCAAGTTGATTTAAAAGTAAACTTTTAAAATTTGGTGTAATTTTTGAAACACCATTCACAAAAGCTGTTTGAATCTTTTCAACTGGAGTCGTTCTGTCTCCAGTTCCAACAATCACTGCACCTGTTGGACAAATCGAAGTAAGTAGTAATCTTAAAACGATACTCCCCATAGAATGACCAATTACAAATTTTGGTAAGTGATTCGGTAGTGAATCATACACGTCTTTAGCATCTAAGACGAGTTTTTCAAAACTTCCAATTTCACCACGATTGCCGTTATCTCTATTTCCGTGACCGTTATGATCATAAATTACACCGTAAATATCATGCGATTTAAAGAAATTAAGTAAATAATCATAACGTCCACTATGTTCAGAAATTCCGTGAAGTACTAATACAGCTGCTTTCGGGTTTTCTGGTTCGGAAATTTTCACATCAATTGCTTCGTCTCTCGTATATACAATTTGTTGTTTCATTAGAACACCTCTTATTTCATAATACGGTTAAACATCTTTTCAATCTCATATGTCGACCACTTAATGATGACTGGTCGACCATGTGGACACGTGTATGGTGACTTACATTTGGATAAGTCATCTAGCAATGTACGCATTTGGTTTTCATCTAAGTAGTGATTCGCTTTTATTGACTGTTTACAACTCATCATTATAGACATATCTTCACGGTACTTATTCACTGAAAAGTTTTCTGTGTTTGAAATAAAATCAATGACTGACTCGATATCTCCTTCTGGATCATCTTTTAATATCCAAGATGGATACTCCGTTACTGTATATTGCTTCATACCTGTTTTTTCAATATTAAATCCTAGTGCTTTTAAATCATTGAGTTTTTCATCGATACGAATGACGTCATCATATGAAAACTCAAAATGATACGGTAATAGTAATGGCACACGCTCATCACTATTTTGAATGTTCTCATAGAAATATTCATATTTAATGCGTTCTTGCGCGGCGTGTTGATCCATTAAATACATTCCTGAGTCATTTTGCATTAATATATACGTTCCGTGGACTTGTCCGACAATTTCTAAATACGGTAATTTAGAATCTTGATAGTCGTCATAACTTTCATTAGAGTGACTGATGTTATCATTAATTGTTTGTTCGATATACGTCTCTTTGTTATCATTACTCTCTTTTGAACTAAAGTCACTTGTATTGATTTTATTATTAGATACGTAATCATAATCATCTCTGACTTGTCTAGGTGCAAAATCAAAGACGTTTTGTGTTATGACTGGCTTTTCTTTTTTCTCACGTGTCTCCATTTCTGGAATTAAACGTTCTGACTGTAGCGCATCTTTAATTGTAGTTTCAATTAGGCGTTGTAACTCTTTAAGTTTAGATAACCGGACTTCAGTTTTTGCAGGATGTACGTTTACATCGACAAGTTTTGGATCCATATCGATATTTAAAATGACGACTGGAAATTTATCTTTCGGAAGTAACGTATGATAACTTTCAACGACACTCGCGACGAGTCTAAAATCTTTAATAATTCGAGAATTAATTGAAAGATTAATATAATTTTTATTACTTCTCGTAATTTCTGGTCGAACAACAAATCCTGATAACTTATAGTCTGGTGTTGTACCTTCAACTTTTACGCTATGTCTCGCAACATTTAGCCCGTAAACATCTGCAATGACTTCTTTTAAGTTACCATTTCCTTTTGTTTGAAATCGAACTTTCCCATCAAAGACGAGTTTAAACTGAATATCTGGATGGTTAAAACTAAAGCGTTGCATCATATCAATAATACGGCCCGCTTCAGTTCTTAAACTTTTAATATATTTATATCTTGCTGGTGTGTTAAAAAATAAGTCTTCTATCGTCACTACTGTACCAACGCGAGATTTGCCTTCATGGTAGCCAACTTCTCTGCCACCATTGTATTCTAATTTAAATGGCTGTCTGTCTTTACGATAACTTTCAACCGTTGCTTTAGACACTGCACCAATACTCGCAAGTGCCTCACCACGAAATCCCATCGAGCGAATTTCAAATAAATCATAGTCTTCAGCGATTTTACTCGTTGCATGACGCTCGAATATTAAACGGCTATCTCTATCGTCAATACCTTCACCATTATCGACAACTCTAATTTTTTTAAGACCACTTTCTTCGATAAAGACCTCAATAGATGTTGAGTGAGCATCTATCGAGTTTTCAACAAGTTCTTTAACAATGGAACTTGGGCGTTCGACAACTTCACCCGCTGCTATTTTATTTTGGATAACTGGATCTAGTACATGGACTCTCTCCATATAATCCCCTCTTTACTTTAATTCGTCTTGAAATTCACTAAGTAACGTTAACGCTTCGATTGGTGATATATGATTAATGTTTAACGTTTTGATTTTTTCTTCTATAGTACTTGTTTGTTCTGACGTATCATCTAACGTTAACTCTAATTGCGTAACGTCA